>CAKTXU010000181.1 GCA_934630995.1 uncultured Eubacteriales bacterium | reverse complement strand
ACCCCCGTCACCCGCTGAATCGCGTCCTGCAGGGTTTCCTGGACGGTGACGGCGTTTTTCTGCACCTGCCAGCCGTGGTAGCGCGTGCCGTCATACCGCAGGGTCAGCAGCAGTCTGGCCATAGCGAATCCTCCCTGTCCCTCCTCACAGCGGCGAGGGAACCACGAAATTCAGAGCGATTATCATTCCCAGCAGCAGCACAAAGGCCGCGAGGGCCAGGATATCCACCCTGCCCAGGTGCAGCTGCTTCATCCTGGTGCGGCCGTCGCCGCCATGATAGCAACGGCACTCCATGGCCGTGGCCAGCTCATAGGCCCGGCGGAAGGAGGAGACGAACAGCGGAATGAGGATGGGCACCAGAGCCCGGATCCGCTGCATCAGGCCGCCGCTTTCCATATCCGCTCCCCGGGCCTTCTGGGCGGACATGATTTTATCCGTCTCCTCGATGAGGGTCGGAATGAACCGCAGGGCGATGGTCATCATCATCGCCAGCTCATGCACGTTGACCCGCACCAGCCGGAGGGGCTTCATCAGCCGCTCCAATCCGTCGGTCAGGGCGGTGGGCGAGGTAGTGTAGGTCAGCAGGGAGCTGCCCGCGATGAGGCAGAGGATGCGGATGGCGATGAAAATACAGTTGACCACGCCCTGCACGGTGATATGGAAAATCCACCAGTCGAAAAGGGGATCGCCCTTGACATAAAATATATTGATGACCGAGGTCAGCAGGACAAGGGGCAGAATGGGTTTGACGCTCTTCCAGATGAGCCGCAGGGGCAGGCGGGACAGGGCCACGCTCAGGAACAGAAAGGCTACCGCCAGCCCCAACCCAAACCAATTGCGGGGCACGAACACCGCAATGATATACCCGAAGGTCAGGACGAGCTTCATCCGGGGATCCATCCGGTGGAGGATGGAATCCCCAGGGAAAAACTGGCCGATGGTAATGCCGCTAAGCATGGCGCTCCCCTCCCTTCAGCAGGGGCAGCAGCCGCCTGGCGGCCTGCTCCACCGTATAAACGTTGTCCCCCACAGGGCATCCCCTCTCCCGCAGAAGCATGAAAATCCGGGTGACGGAGGGGATGGACAGACCGATGGCGGCCAGCTCCTCCGCCCGTGAAAACACCTCGGCGGTGGGGGCGTACATGGCCACCCGCCCGCCGTTCATCACCAGCACCCGGCGGGCCACCCTGGCCACATCCTCCATGCTGTGGGAAACCAGCAGCACGGTGGTGCCGTTTTCCTCCTGATAGGCTTGCATCTGTTCGAGGATCATATCCCGGCCCTTGGGATCCAGACCGGCGGTGGGTTCGTCGAGAATGAGCACCTCGGGCTGCATCGCCATCACCCCGGCGATGGCCACCCGGCGCTTTTCCCCGCCGGACAGCTCGAAGGGGGATTTCTCCAGCAGCTCTTCCTTCAGACCCACGAAGGCGGCCGCCCGGCGGACACGCCCGTCTATCTCCGCCTCGGAAAGGCCCATATTTTTCGGCCCGAAGGCGATATCCTTATAGGAGGTTTCCTCAAACAGCTGATGCTCCGGATACTGGAAAACCATCCCCACCCGGAAGCGCACCTCCCGTATTTTCTTGGGCTCCTCCCAGATATCCTTTCCGTCCAGCAGAACCTGGCCGGCGGTGGGGCGCAACAGGCCGTTGAGATGCTGCACCAGGGTGGACTTGCCCGAGCCGGTGTGCCCGATGACGCCCACAAAATCCCCTTTTTCAACCGTCAGGGAAACCTCCTGCATGGCTGTTTTTTCAAAGGGCGAGCCGGGGGAATAGACATAGGTCAGGCCACGGGTTTCAAGCACGGGCATGATGGCAACCAGTCCTTTCGTACAAATGGGAAACGGGGCGTCGCTAGCATCGCGTCCACCGGCGATGAAAAAGAGGGGATGGCAAGGCGGCGAGGCCGCCGGGCTGGCGCCCGGCAACGAGGACAACGCCGCCACCTCCCGTTTTCACGCCGAAAAACCGTGTGGTCCTTTGTCAATCGATGCTATGCCGGCTTCAGAAGCAGGGTCAGAGCCTCGGCGCATTCCTCGGCGGTGAGGACATCCTCCGGCAGCGGGACGCCCTGTCGGCGCAGAAGCCAGCACAGCTCAGTGGGCTGGGGCACGTCGAGCTCCACCCCGCGCAGGGCTTCCACCTGAGAAAACACCTCACGCGGCGTGCCGTCCATCAGGATACGGCCGTCATCCATGACCACCACCCTGCCGGCTTCCACCGCCTCGTCCATATAATGGGTGATGAGCACCACGGTGATACCCCGCTCCTTGTTGAGCCGGTGGAGGGTGTCCAGCACCTCCCGCCGCCCCCGGGGATCCAGCATAGCGGTGGGCTCGTCCAGGACGATGCAGGCGGGCTGCATGGCCAGGACACCCGCGATGGCGACCCGCTGCTTCTGGCCGCCGGACAGCTTGTCCGGCGCGTGGAGACGATAATCCAGCATCCCCACCGCGGTCAGGGCGTCATCCACCCGGCGGCGGATCTCCGCCGGCTCCACCCCCAGGTTTTCAGGCCCAAAGGCCACGTCCTCCTCCACGATGGTGGACACCAGCTGGTTATCCGGGTTCTGGAGGACCATACCCACGGTGCTGCGGATTTTATATTTCATATCTTCGTCGGCGGTGTCCATCTCGCGGACGAACACCCGGCCGCCGGTGGGCAGGAGCATGGCGTTGAAATGCTTGGCCAGGGTGGATTTGCCCGAGCCGTTATGGCCCAGCAGGGCGACGAAGGAACCCTGCCCGACGGAGAGATCGATCCCTGTGAGCACCACCCTGGGCGGCTCGTCGGGATTCTCATATTGAAACTGGACGCCGCTGGCGGTGATCATATCCATGGCCAATCTTCTTTCTCACATAGTATAGAAGGCGGCACGGCCGCCGTTGTTTCCATAGTCAGTCCGCCGTCCAAACCGCCGTGGACCCGCAGGGCAGGGCAAGGCCGGACACGGTGACGGGCAGGCCAATTTCGTCGGCGGATACCCGCCCCCCGAAACGGGGAATCAGCAAACAGCCCAGGATGTATTCCATCACCGACGGGGACAGCCCGGCAGTGTAGGAGTTGATAATAAAAAACAGCGGCGCGTCGGACAGCAGGCCGGCGCACTGCTCCACCAGAGAATATATCTGCTCCTCCAGCTTCCACACCTCGCCGCCGGGACCCCGGCCGTAGGAAGGAGGATCCATTAAAATAGCGTCGTAACGGCTGCCCCGCCGCAGCTCCCGCTGGACAAATTTTCCGCAATCGTCCACCAGCCAGCGCATGGGCCGATCGGCGAGTCCCGACGACGCCGCGTTTTCCCGGCCCCAGGCCACCATCCCCTTGGAGGCGTCCACATGGGTCACGTGGGCACCCGCCTGTACGCAGGCCAGGGTGGCGCCGCCGGTATAGCCAAAGAGGTTCAGCACCCGGACGGGCCTGCCGGCCCGCCGGATGCTGTCCCCCATGGCATCCCAGTTGACGGCCTGCTCGGGGAACAGGCCGGTATGCTTAAAGCCCATGGGCTTGAGATTAAGACGCAGGGCTCCGTAACCAATCTGCCACTGCTCGGGCAGCGCCCGGAGCCTCTCCCAGTTTCCTCCCCCTGAGGCGGAACGGTGATACCGGGCGTGAGCCTGCCGCCAGCGCGGATCCTTGCGGGGCGTATTCCAGATGACCTGGGGATCCGGCCGGATGAGAAGAAAATCCCCCCAGCGTTCCAGCCGCTCCCCGGCCGCGCAGTCGATCAGTTCATAGTCTTTCCAGTTATCCGCCGTTCTCATCACGTTCTCCTATGTCGGCGCGTTATGCGATAGCCGCCTTGATTTTTTCCGTCAGCTCGACGGCCAGTGCATTGATGGTATCGAAGTCCTTGCCCTCCACCATGACCCGCAGCAGGGGCTCGGTGCCGGACACCCGGACCAATACCCGGCCGTCCCGGCCCAGGGAGGCGCCCGCCGCCTCAATCTCCTTGGCGAGCTCCGCGTCAGCGGCGTATTTGGCTTTCTGGGCGGCGTCGGCGCGGAGGTTCATCATCACTTGGGGATACCGCTCCATCACTCCGGCCATACGGGAGAGCTTCCATCCCTTCTCACGGCAGGCGGTGAGCAGCTTGACGGCGGACATCTGCCCGTCGCCGGTGGTGGCGTGCTCCAGGAAAATGATGTGGCCGGACTGCTCGCCGCCGATCATATAGCCGTTCTGCACCATGTTTTCCAATACATACCGGTCGCCCACCTTGGTGGAAACGGGGGTGATGCCGTTTTCCTCGCAGCAGCGGAAGAAGCCCAGGTTGGACATCACGGTCACCACGGCCGCGTCGCCCTTCAGCCTGCCCTTTTCCTTCATATCCAGGGCCAGGGCGGCGATGATTTTGTCCCCGTCCACCAGATTGCCCTGCTCGTCCACCGCCAGGCAGCGGTCGGCGTCGCCGTCAAAGGCGATGCCGGCAAAGCATTTCAGGTTCTTCACCACATCGGTCAGCTGCTCGATGTGGGTAGAGCCGCAGTTGGCGTTGATATTGACCCCATCGGGCTGATCATTGAGAAAAATGCAATCGGCGCCCAGGGCGGAAAACAGCTTGCGCGCGGTGGCGCTGGCCGCGCCGTTGGCGCAGTCCACAGCCAGCCGCATCCCGCGCAGCTCCACATCGGTGATAGACAGCAGATGACGGACATAGTCGTCCACCGCACTCTTGCAATAGGAAACCCGGCCCACGTCGCCGCCCGTGGGGGTCGGAGGCGTTTGGGCGCCGTCGAGGACAATGGCCTCAATCTCCTCCTCCAGAGCGTCGGAGAGCTTGAAGCCCTCGCCGTTGAAAATTTTGATGCCGTTGTATTCACAGGGGTTGTGGGAGGCGGAAATCATCACGCCCGCGTCGGCGTCGTACGCCTTGACCAAAAAAGCCACGGCGGGGGTGGGGATAACCCCGAGCAGGGTT
>CAKTXU010000180.1 GCA_934630995.1 uncultured Eubacteriales bacterium | reverse complement strand
GGCCGTGCCGGGAAGCAAGCTGGCGGTGCCGTCCAGAAGCGCCAGCAGAAGCCCGCCCTCCCCCTTCCAAAAGTGAATAAAAGCTCGCCCCGGACCGTAAGCCTCCGCCATACAGAGGATTCGCACAGCCGCCTCGGAGGCGGGCTCCCCAACCATTGGGAACTCTTCTCCTGTCAGCAGGGTCAGCATGCGCCCTCCTCCGGTCCGGCCAGCCGTTCCGCCAAAGCCTTCAGAAGTTGGTAAGTTGCCTCCATATCCTTTTTATTGAGGACGCAGGAGGGCGAATGGATATACCGGCAGGGCAGAGATACCGCCGCCACCCGGGCGCCCGCCCCTTCCCTCTGGAGGGAGCCTGCGTCGTTGCCGCCGGCAATCACGGTTTTGGTCTGGGACTTGATTCCCAGTTCCTCCGCAACCGCGCGGATCTGCGCGTACAGCTTTTTATCATATAAAGTGCGCTTATCCATGAATGACACCACCGGCCCCCCCTCTGCCCGGCAGACCTGCTTCTCTTCAGGGACGCCGGCCGTGTCCGCCGCCGTGGTGGAATCCACTGCTATGGCGATATCCGGCCGAACGGCAAAGCCCACCGCCTTGGCGCCCACCAGTCCGATCTCCTCCTGCACCGTAAAGGCCAATACCATGTCATACGACGGCACTTGGGTGGTCAGCTCCAGCAACAGAGCGCAGCCGGCCCGATCGTCCAGAGCCCTGGCCCGAAGATACCCGTTTTCCAGCTTGGTATATGCTCCGCTGAACACCGCCACATCACCCGGTTGCACCAATTTTTCCGCCTCGGCCCGGTTTTCCGCACCGATGTCGATGAGCAACTGCTCCAGGGAGGGAGCCTCCTTTTTTTCTTCGGGGGTACATTGATGGACAGCCTTGCCGCCGATAACTCCTGTATAGCTATTTACCTTTACACACTTGCCGTAGAGCACCCGCGCCTCCACGCCTCCCACAGCGGAAAAACGCAGATAGCCGTCGTCCGTGACGCCGGTGATGATAAGGCCCACTTCGTCCATGTGAGCGGCGAACAACAGCGTCCTGGCCGCCGGCTTTTCGCCTTTTATCCGGGCAATCACGCTGCCCAGGGGATCCACGGTCACAGTCATCTCCGCCGGGCTGGCGGCAAGCACCTTGAGGATATAGTCACGCACTGCGTCCTCGCTGCCGGACACGCCGTCTAAAGAGCAGAGCTTTTTTAAATGGGTCATCAGGCTCATACCGCCGCCTCCTTCCGGATATACTCGGCCATCAGACGGCCGGTGTTTTCCACATCGGTCAAATCCACCACTTCTGCCGGGGTGTGCATATACTTGAGAGGGATAGAGAGCAGGGCCGTCGGTACCCCTGCGCGGGAGGAGGCAATGGCGTCGGCATCGGTGCCCGTATCTCCGCCCATGATTTCCCGCTGGGCGGGAATCCCCGCGTCTGCGGCAAGCTGCGTCAGCCGTCTGGACATGCCCTTATCCAGCCCCGGCGCGTATCCCACCATGGGCCCCTTCCCCATCACCCCGCATTTGGCGGGATTAGCATCCGGGGTCACGGCAAAGCTGACGTCCACGGCGATGGCCCGGTCGGGCGCCGCCGCAAAAGCCGCCACGGCGGATCCGCGGCAACCCAGCTCTTCCTGCACGGCAAAGGCGACGGCGATGTCCCAGGAGAGCGCCTCCTCCCGCAGCAGGTCGAGACAGAAAAGGATGGAGGCCGCGCCCGCCCGGTCGTCCAGCGCCTTGGAGGATACCCTGGTTCCGCAGAGGGTACGAAATTCCGGACGGAAGGTGACCCTAGCTCCCGGTTTGATTTTCTTTTTTGCCTGTTTGGGATCAAGGCCGAGATCGATCCCCATATCCGGCACGGCGGGAAGCTTGTCCGCACCGCCCGCCAGATGGGGCGGCGTGGAACCGAACACCCCGGGATAGGGTTTGTCGGCCCAGACGATCACGTCGGCAGCCGGTAAAGCGCGGTCATCCGCCCCGCCGCATTTATCCACGTGGATAAAGCCCTTTTTATCCGTGCCGGTCACGATAAAGCCGATTTCATCGATATGCGCCTCCAGCAGCAGAAGGGGCGCCTTCTCTTTTCCGCAGCGGCGCACAGCGGTCACGCTTCCCAGTGTATCCAGCCGCACCTCCCCCGCGAACTCCCGCAGGAAATCCGCCGCCACAAGAGCCGCGTCATCCATGCCGCCCGCACCCGCAGCGCCGCACAAGGCGGTCAGGCATTGTTTGAGATCCATCAAAACCGCGTCATCCTTTCTCCGTCACGGCAGCATCGCTTTCGCTGTTAAGGCCGTTGACAATCCCTTTGAAGTGATCGCCCCGCTGCTCGAAATTCTTGTATTTATCAAAGCTCGCGCTGGCGGGGGAAAGAAAAACGATATCCCCGGGCGCCGCCAAGCGCCGAGCGGCCAAGACCGCTTCCTCCATATCCTCCACACGACGGATGGGCAAATCCGAGCAGGCACGAATGGATTGCTCGATGGCATCCGCGGTCGCGCCCATCAGCACGGCCGCCTTGACAGTTTCGGCAGCCACCGGTCCCAGGGGCGTATACGGAATATGCTTGTCATAGCCGCCGGCGATGAGGATTACGTTGTGACCAAAAGCCTTGAGCCCCGCAATGGTGCGGGAGGGGCTGGAGCCTATGCTGTCGTTGTACCACCGCACCCCGTCCAAGGTGCGCACCAACTCACACCTGTGAGGAACGCCGCCGAACGTGCGGGCGAAATCCGCCATGCTTGCCGGCGTCACCGCTCCCCAGACCGCGGAAAAGGCCGCCAGATAATTTTCGATGTTGTGCACACCGGGAAGCTTTATCTCCGCCGCCGGCAGAATGGCCACGGGTTCTTCTCCGGGGGCCGCCGCGTAGAGAACGCCGTCCTCCCCCAGCCATGTACCGGGGCGCTGCTGCCTCAAACGGGAAAAACGATATACCGCCGCCTTTGTGTCACCGGCAAACCCGGCCGTCACGGTGTTGTCGGCGTTGAGCACCGCCCGGTCGGCGCCGGTCTGCCAGGCGATAAGATTCCTCTTGGCGTCGATATATTCCTGCATATCCGTGTGCCAGTCCAAATGGTTGGGGGCCACGTTGGTCACCACCGCCACATGGGGACTCTGCGTCATCCGGGTCAGCTGGAAGCTGGACAGCTCCACCACCGCCGCGTCCTCGGGTCCGATATCCCCGATGACAGGCAGAAGGGGACGGCCGATGTTCCCGCCAAGGAAGACCCGCTTTCCCGCCGCCTCCAGCAATCCCGCGATGATGGTGGTGGTCGTCGTCTTACCGTCCGAGCCGGTGACACCGTAGATCGGCGCGGGGCACAGAGAAAAAAACAACTCCATCTCCGAGGTCACAGGGACGCCCCGACGGCGCGCTTCTTCAAAAGGAGGCAGATATGGCTTCATACCCGGGGTGCGCAGAATCAAATCCACATCCAGAGAATCCAGATAGGTTTCCCCAAGACGAAGCGCCGCCCCCGCCGCCTCCAGCTCGACGGCAGTCTCCCCCAGTTGCTCCCGCGTTCTCTTGTCGCAGGCCGTCACGGCCGCCCCTGCCTCCAGGAACTGCCGGATAACCGGCAGATTGTTGTTGCCGATGCCGCATATAGCCACCCGGCGGCCGCGCAAACCGGCAAAAAAAGTGGCGGCCTTCGTCATTGTCTCCATGTCGTCAAACCCTTCCCAACCGGCATGAACCGCCGGTTACTCTACCCAATATGATCAAACCATGCATGGAAAAATATTCTTCTATATTATACTGAGCACACGGCAAAATATCAATAAAACAAACCAAAAAGTTCAATTGGGGCAGGGATCGTTAACTTTTTATAAACAATGAAGGAATGAGTTGCAGTTTCCCCTGAAAAAAGGTACAATACTCATCAAAGCAACCTCATTGTTTTATGAGATTCTGCCGGGCCGGACAGGCATTTACTGTAGTTATGCCGGCCGACGGAGAGCTTTGCAATATACGGGAGGCAATTATGTTTTTTTACGAAGGATACACCTGTCCCGTATGCGGGAAAGAATTTCAGAAGACGGACGATATCGTTGCCTGTCCTAAGTGCGGGGCGCCCCACCACCGTGAATGCTGGAAGCTGGAAGGCCACTGTCATTATGCCGCGGACCATGACACCGAGAGGCAATGGAAACGGCCGGCAGAGCAGGCTCCCTCGCCCGACGGCGCTGCCGTCCCGCCCGCTCCCGCGGCTCAGAATGGAAAGCTTTGCCCCAGCTGCGGACAGAAGAACACTGAATATGCGGAATTTTGCTCCCGCTGCGGCAAAGAACTGCCTGCCTCTGACTGGAGCAGTGTCCCGCCGCCGCAGAATCAGGCGCCCTATGGCGGACAGCAGCCGCCTTATAGCGGGCAGCCCCCCTACGGCGCCCCTCCGCCTTACGGACAGCCGGGCGCTTATCCGCCTCCCGGCAGCTATGGGGAATATACGCCCTTTCGGATGCCGGTTTTCGACCCCTTCGGCGGTGTTCCGCATGAAGAAACCATTGACGGAGTCGCCGCAGAGGATGTGGTAACCTTCACAGGGGCCAATTCTCCCTATTATCTGCCCCGCTTCTACCGGATCACCCACGGTGGCTCCAAAGTCTCCTGGAACTGGGCCTCTTTTTTCCTGACCCCTTATTGGCTGTTATACCGCAAAAACTTTCTGGCCGGCCTCTTGGTTATGCTCTTTTATATCGCCAAGACGGCTATCAACGGTCTGGTGATGTACGGCATCCTCGCCCCGCAGTTTGCCACCGCCGAAGGGCTGCTGACCCTCGACGGACTGCTCAGCGCTTTTCGCAGCGACCAGTATATGGCGTATGTGTGGATCCTATTTGCCCTCAGTATGCTGGATATTCTTATCCGCGTCTTATTCGGGTGTCTGGGCAACTATGTGTATTTGCGGACCGCTGTCACCAAAATCCGGAAGCTCAGCGCTTCCGGCGACG
>CAKTXU010000179.1 GCA_934630995.1 uncultured Eubacteriales bacterium | reverse complement strand
AGAGGAGCTCCTCCGGCGGAATCCGGAGAAAGAGTACGATATCATCTGCTCGGATATCGTCAATTTCAAGCTCGTCAACGATGTATTCGGCATTCCTGCGGGGGATCGGCTTCTGAAGGCTATCACGCAATGCTATACCGAAAACACCCGTGGCAGAGAAATCTGCAGCCACTTCCACGCGGATCAGTTCGCCTGCATTATTGAACACAAGTGGGAATACACGGAAAAGATGTTTCAGGACGCCTGCGCCCAGATTAACGCTCTGTCCCAAACACAGAATATTGTGGTGAAGTGGGGCATCTACCGCGTAGAGGATATGAACGTCCCGGTGGAGCAGATGTGCGACCGTGCGCTGCTGGCCGCCCGCAGCATCAAGGGGCAGTATAAGAAATATTTTGCTTACTATGACGGTGTGCTCCGCAGCAAGCTGCTGCGCGAGCAGGAAATCGTCGACAGCATGGAATCCGCTTTGACAGAGGGACAATTTGAGATCTACCTGCAGCCGAAGTACAGCATAAAGAAGAACCGGATGGTGGGCGCGGAAGCGCTGATCCGCTGGAATCATCCGCAATGGGGACTGCAGTCCCCGGCGCTGTTTATCCCGCTGTTCGAGCGCAACGGGTTTATCACCCGGCTGGATCAATATGTCTGGGACCAGACCTGCGCCGTGATGCGGGATTGGGCGGAAAGAGGCCTGCCCCCCTTGCCCATTTCGGTGAATGTGTCCCGTGCGGATATCTATAACGTAGACCTAGCGGATATTTTAACAGGACTATTGCAAAAATACGGCTTGCTGCCCTCCAGCCTCCACCTGGAAATCACCGAGAGCGCCTACACGGAGAACCCGCGGCAGATCATCGATACCGTAAGCCGCCTGCGGGGGATGGGATTTGTGGTGGAGATGGACGATTTCGGCAGCGGATATTCGTCCTTGCATATGCTCCACGAGATGCCGGTGGACATCCTGAAGCTGGACATGAAATTTATCCAGAGCGAACCGGCAACCTTGGTCAACCAGGAAATCATGCGTTTCATCATCAGCCTCGCCAATCTGATGAAGCTGGGTGTGGTTGCGGAGGGCGTTGAGACGGCGGAGCAGCTGGAGCGCCTGCGTGAAATCGGCTGCGAATGCGTACAGGGGTACTATTTTTCGAAACCGCTGCCGGTGAAAGAGTTTGAATTGCTTATCAAAGAAGCCGATGCGGGTCAACGGTAACAAATCTACATGGTATTCCCATTGGAAAGAAGGCTACATAGGTGAGTGAGTTTCAAAAAATATTCGACGCCTACGGCGGGGATTATTCGGCTACAATGGGGCGCTTCATGGACAATGAAGTCATGTATCTGCGTTTTTTGGATATGCTGTTCCAGGATGAAAGCTTGCGGCAGCTGGGCGACGCGCTGGAGGCCGGGAAGCTGGAGGAGGCCTTCGCGGCGGCCCATACGCTCAAAGGGGTTACAGCCAATATGGGCCTGACGCCTCTTTACAAGGCGGTCTGCAGTATTGTGGAACCACTGCGGAACAGGGAACAGCGCGCGGACTATCCGGTATTGTATCAGGCGATTCAGACGGAGTTTCAAAGAGTGGTTCTGCTTCGCGAACGGTTGAAGGGGGGCGGGGGAGCATGACGGAAAACAAGCTGTCTTTGGAACAGATGACCGCCGTACTGGATAACGTACCGGCTGCCGTTTTTGTCAGCACACTGGATAACAGAAAGCTGCTCTATGCCAACCCCATGGCGCGGGAGATGTTTCCACAGGCGGATCTGGCGGATGCCACCTGTTATATGATCGCCGGCTTTGAGAAAATTTGTCCCTTCTGCCATACCGGGAAAATGAGCCGGTCAAAGCTTCTGGTGCGGGAATACCGCCATCCCGTCAATCGCCGCGTCTACCAGCTCAGCGGGAAGCTTATCGACTGGGCGGGGGAAGAGGCCCATATCGAATATATCCTCGATATCACGGACCGGAAGCAGGAAGAAGAGCGGATTATCAAATCAGAGCAGGAGATGGCAAGATCCTTTAACAGCATCTCCTGCGGGCTTTGTATCTATCGGATAGAAGGGGAATGTCTTTTTTCGCTTTTCCGCAACCGTGCCTTTTATAACATCATGGGATTCTCCGAGGAAAACCTCCAGCGGATGGAACAGGAGACCCAGTATCTGAACGTCCACCCGGAGGATCGGGAATCCCTGCAACAAAAAATAGGGTTTCTGCTGCAAAACGGCGGGGCGATGCAGGATACCTATCGCCTGTGGAATGACAAACTGGGGGAATACCGCTGGATCCATCTGGATGGAACCCTTCGCACCGACGAGGACGGCAGAAAATTGCTTTATGGGGTCTACAGCGACGTCAGCGAACAGGAGCTTCTGAAAAAAGAACTGACCAGTGCCAATGAAAAAATGGCGGATATCATCAACGCTATCCCCGGAGGGGTTGCCATCTACAAGGTCTCGGATATTTTTGAGACCGTGTATTTCTCGGACGGAGTGCCGGAGCTGTCGGGATATACCGTGGAAGAGTACCGGATACTCATCAAGGGAGACGCAGCGAAGCTGACTTACCCGGAGGACAGCGCCATGGTGGTGGAAAAGCTCCATGAGGCGATCAGAAATCATTCCACTGCCGATTTTGAATTTCGCAAGCAGCACCGGGACGGGCATGTGGTGTGGGTCCATATCCAGGCGCGGCAGATCGGGGAGGAGGACGGCTTCCCTTTGCTGCAGTGCGTCTTCCACAACATTTCCACTTTAAAAGAAACCCGGCGGGAGCTGGATCATCTGATCAACTCTATCCCGGGTGGTATCGTCAGCTACCGGGTGGAGAACGGGCGGTTTATTCCTGTTTTCTTCACTGATGGCACCCCTGGGCTTTCCGGCTATACGCGGGAAGAATACGAAAGAACACTCCCGGGCGACGCATTAGAATTCGTCTACGAGCAGGACCGGACACGGGTGAGAGCGGCGGCGCTGGCCGCCGTGGAAAACGGGGAGGTACTGGATATCTCCTATCGCACGCGCCATAAGAACGGCAACCTGGTTTGGGTTCATCTCAACGGCCGGCGCATGGGACCGCGATCGGAGTCGCCCCGGTTCTACGCGGTCCTGACCAATATGCTCTCGGAGGTGGGCACTCTCACAACTGAGAAGGCGGACGGGGTCTATGTTATTGATAAAAATACCTATGAACTGCTGTATATCAATGAGTCTAAGCAGCTTGCCGTGCATGGGGAAATGTGCGTGGGAGAGACTTGCTACGCGGCGATTCATGGGTTTGACGCCCCTTGCGATTTCTGTACGCTGAGGACCTATGGCCCGGACGAGCAGGAACACGAGATCAAGGTGGAAAAGACAGGCCTTATTTATACAGCCCGCGTCAAGGAGAGCATCTGGAACGGCATACCAGCCTATGTCATGCACCTTCGGGATGTGACGGAGGAGGTGCATGCGCGGCAGGAGAAGGAGCGGCTGGAGATGTATTTCCAGACCCTGGTCAGGAACCTGCCCGGCGGCATCTCGGTGCTCCGCTATATGCCGGACGGCGGTATAACGCCGGAATATATCTCGGAGGGCTTTGCCGCGTTGGTCGGTATGACGGTGAAGGAAGCGGAAGCCCTGTACCGGGAGGATGCCTTCGCGGGCATCCACCCGGAGGATGTGGCGGACAGCCGCAAAAAGCTGGAGGCGTTTCGCGGCAGCGGAGAGGAACACTGCGAGCTTTCAACCCGGTTCCGGCGGGGCGACGGAAGCTATATGTGGGTGCGGACCCACTTCTCCCTCCTGACGGGTCCGGATGGGATCCAGCGGCTCTACTGCGTCTATACAGACATCGACCAGCTGGTGGCCGAAAAGGAGCAGATGAGCCGCCAGTATGAGGAGCTGATCCTCCAGCATTACCGGACACCGGGGCCGAATACCCTGATTCTCGGCCACTGCAATATTACGCAGAACAGGATTTTGGATATTCAGGATTTTACTGGTTCCGGGCTGTTAGAGACCTTCGGCCGGGACAGGCAGACCTTTTTCACCGGCATTGCCGGGCTGATCGTGGACGAGGACGAACGACAGGCTTTCCTGGACACGTATCTGAACGCGCCGTCCCTGGATGCGTTTGCGCGGGGTGACACAGAGCAGATTCAGAAGTGCTATCTTCAGCTGCCCGGGGAGTCCAAGGGCTGCTATGCCGAATTTCAGATGAATCTGGTGGAGGCGCCGGACAACGGAGATATCACCGGGATTTTGTCAGTGTTTGATGTGACAGACCAGATCATTTCAGAGCAAATTCTCCGCCAGCTGTCGGTCACCAGCCATGACTATGTGATTGATTTAGATCTCAGTGAGGACTCCTATACCCTTTTAACCTGTAATAAAAATGCGAGCCGGATACCGGCGTCCAAAGGGTGCCATAGCAAACGGGTGGCGTTTATGGCGGAATCAGTGGTTGTGCCCAGAGATCGGGAGTCGTATGCGAAAGCCATGGCGCCGGACGAAATACAGCGGCGCCTGAAAGAAAGCCGCAGTTACACCGTGGCCTATTCCCTGGAGGATGAGGACGGGTGTATCCGGGCGAAAAACATGACGGTGTCGGCCATTGACCTGCGGCTGGGGCGGGTTTCTTTGGTTTGCACCGATATTACCGGTTCCGTACGGGAACAGCAGAATCTCTTGAGTATGCTGGCCTATACCTTTGAGCTTGCGGGCATGATTAACGTCAGCGACGGAAGCTTTGTCATGTATACCCGACAGATGGTACTGGAGAATCTGCCCCCCTTTGTCTGTGACGATTACCATAAGACACAGGAAAGCTTTGCGGATGCCTATATTAAGGAATGCCGAGAGGACGCCTGCCGGCAGTTCAGTATGGAGACCATGCTGCAGAGGCTCCGTGAGGCGCCTGCCGGCTACGAGTTCATCCTGCCCTTCCGGAGAGATGGGCAGGATGAACTGCGGTATA
>CAKTXU010000178.1 GCA_934630995.1 uncultured Eubacteriales bacterium | reverse complement strand
TTTTTTCAGTGCCGCGTTGTAGGCGGGCCCGTCCTCGAAGTTCTCGCTTTTGAGAACGGAGGGCCTGAGTCCGGCGGCCAGCAGCTCGTCGATGGCTGCGGCGCAGACGCTCCAGAGCAGGAGGGCCGCCGAAATGCCCGAGGCGGCGGCAAACCGCGCTTCCAGCCCCTCCACTTCCAGCATGGCCTCCGCCGCCGGAGTGCAGTTATCCAGCACAATATCCGCGCATTCGAACAGACGCTTACCGCTGGAGTGCAGGGAGGGGACGCTGGAAGAGTATTCCAGAGAGGTGACAGCGATCACCTTCATCCCGAATTTTCTGGCTTCTATGGCCAGATCCACCACATTGACCGTTTTACCGGATACCGACCCGATGAACAGCACATCCCCAGGCAGAGCGCCGGAGGCCCGCAGCACATAGGCCGCCAGTCCCTCCATCGACGTTTCCACGCCCGAACGATCGCGTTCTCTGACGGGATTTTCCACCTGCAGGGTGTATTTGAGCTGCTTGAGCAGCAGCAGGCCTCCGCCGCGGTAAATCAGCTCCGAGTTGATGATGTGGCCGGTGTCGAAGACATGAACCGCGCCGCCGCTTTTGACGCATTCCGCCACCAGCCTTCCGGCGGCGAGGCAGCTTTCCCTCTGGGAGGACTCCACCTTTTGTACCTGTTCGTTAATGCGCTGATGATAGCGGTCGATAAGCATAGGGGTCATCCTTTCGTTACCATATTGGACTTATAAAATCATGCGGAAAGCCGCATAGTCTTCTTCGAGAGCCCGAAGGCGCTCCTGGGACAGGGCGCCGTATCGGCGGTATATCTCGTATACCACGCCGCCCACCACCGGTTCGAAGAGAGGAGTACGCACCGGCAGCGGGGCCAGCCGCCGCCGGAAGGCGTCCAGCAGAAGGGGATGGGTTTTGAAGGCGCCGCCGATGACGGCCAGAGGGAGGGAGGCCGCCTCCGGATGGCGCCGGAGCATGGATTGAACCTGCTCGGCCAGAATCGTCCCGGCGTCTTCCAGAATCTCCAGGGCAGTGGCGTCCCGCCTTTCCGCCGCTAGTCCTACGCTGCGGGTCAGGGAAGCGATGGCGCCCACCGGCGCGGGACTCCGATATATCCGCGTCACCGCCTCATGGATGTCCCCAATGTCCAGTTGCCGGCAGATTTCCTCCAGAAGCACCGTCGGAGGTCCCCAGCCCTCCGCTGCGCGCAGGGCTGCCTCCAGGGCGGCCTTGCCGATGGCATAACCGCTTCCGGCGTCGCTTATCAGGGCGCCGTGGCCGCCGATGATATCCTCTTGTCGGCCGTCCTTGATGTAGAAGACGTCACTGCCCGTACCCGAAAGGGCGAGGACGCCGCTGGGGTAAATCCCGCAGGCCAACAGGCCGAGGCGGCCTTCTCCCAGATCGATCCACTCGCCGCATTCCGAGTAGGCGGACAGGGCGTTCAGATAAAGCGCCCGATCCTCCGCCACGCTGGCGCACAGGATGCGCTCCAGCCGTGGGACGGCGCGCCCGGCAAAGAGCCGGTGGAAGCAGTCCTCAATATGGCCGATTACCTGCCGGTGTCCGGCGAAGCGCGGATTGACGCTCCCTGCCGCGGCGTGAGCAACCAGGGCCCCCTCTTCATCGAACAGGACAGCGGCCAGCTTGCTACCGCCGCCGTCCAGTGAGAGTGAATACGACATAACCTGTTCCCCCCTTCCGCTGGTTATCGTCAGTTGTAAAAGATGCGGTCTTGATAATCCTGGAAGATTTTTCGGTTGTGCGCGTCTCCGCCGTCCAGGTTGGCGCTGAGGAAAACGGGAGGGACGGTCTTTTCCGCCAGCAGCCGGTCCACCACGGAGACGATCAGGGCATTGAGAAGAGCGGCGCCCACCGCGGTGGAGGTCGGCCCGATCGGCTCGGGTAGGCCGTCCAGGGAGACGGCCGCATCGCCAACGGTACCGCAGTTATCGATGACAATGGGACATACCTCAAACAGCCGTTTGCCGCTCGGATGCCGTGAGGTGACGGCGGAGGAATAGGAGAGGTTGGTGATGGCAATGACGGTGGCACCCAGCCGTTCCGCCTCCAACGCCATTTCCACGGGAACGGTGTTGCGCCCGGATACCGAATGGAGAATGAGCACGTCCCCCTTGGCCAGACGGTTCTCCTCGATAAGTATTTTGCCCAGCCCGGGGAGGCGTTCGAGCTGGCTGGTCATGGTGATGGGCCGGGTGTTCAGCATAAAGCCCGGAAAGAAAATGGGATTGAGAATCGCCAGGCCGCCGGTGCGGTAAAATACCTCCTCCGCCAGAATTCCCGCGTGGGAGCAACCGAATACATAAACGCTGTGTTCCGTGCGGATACAGGCTGAGACAGCGCCGCCCGCCTTATCCAGCGCCTCCTGCTGGGTATCCCAGGCCCGCCGCAGGGTGTTTTCCACGGCCCGGATATACTGCTCTGCGTTTTCCAGCATTTCCATCTTCATGACTCCTTCCGTTCCATAAGCCGGGGCATTGCGCCGGTGTTTGCGCAGGCCTTACCCTGTAAGTTCCACGCCAAAACTCCCGTCGGCAATGGGAATGGCACAAAACCGCCGCCTTTTATTAAATCGCTTTAATTTATGAATAAACCCCTTTCTTTTTTTAAGAATAGCATGTCTGGGCGGGGAAGTCAAGGTGGAAAACACCTCTTTTTCGGACCCGTTTGTAAATAAAAAAGGAAAAATTGGGTCTGAAAAAGAAATTTCACAAAAATTGAAGAAGACTCTTTACAGAATTGAGCAGGTATGATATTATATGCTCATTAAAGCGTTTTAAAACTCGCTTTTATCCGGAAAGGAAAGGGCTGGTTGTTGGTGAAAAGGGTGGCGTGCCTCCTTTTGGCGGCGGTTTTGCTGGGAAATATGGCCGCCGCGGCGGAGGGGAATGCGGCCGCATCCGTTTCCTCCGCCTATGCGTCTTATTCTGAGACGGAAGGAGGCGCGGACGGTGCCATATCTTACAGTGATTACCGCGCGGCGCACGAGGGCGGTCCTGCGCAGGCGGAGATCGCTATCGACCTGACCGATTACCGGGCTGAGATGGAGGGTATCCATGTGCAGGACGGCGGGCTGTACACGGCAGGAAGCGGCGCTGTGGAATGGACCTTTGCAGTGCAGCAGGAGGGCTATTACAGGATTCAGGTGAGCTACCTGCCTGTCGAGGGCGAGGGCCGTGTCATCGTCCGTGACGTCTATCTGGACGGCATCCTCCCCTTCCGGGAAGCATATAACGTAGAATTCGAGCGGGTTTATTCCAACGAAGCCGCAGAAGGCGGCGCATTCGGCGTCGATTCGATGGGCAATCAGATCCGGCCGCGCCAGGTGGAAAACCCAAAAATGCTCACCAAACTCATCCGGGACACCGCGGGCTTTGCGGGAGAAGCGCTGGAGTTTTATCTCACCCCAGGCGAGCACACGCTCCGGTTCGTCTCGCAGTATGAGCCGCTCTTGCTGTATGGCATCCGCCTGTTCGGAAAAAAGACGCTGGATTCCTATGATACGGTTTTGAAGGGGTGGCGGGAGGCGGGCATTCCGGCGGGCAAAACCTCCCGTTTCATCGAAGCGGAACAGGCGGATTATAAATCCGACCAGACCCTTTATCCGATGTCCGATCGGATTTCCGCCGGGGTTTCTCCTTATCATTATCGTAATATCCTGTATAACACCATCGGGGGCGAGAGCTGGAGCAGTCCCGGGCAGTGGATCGAATGGGTCGTCGACGTCGAGGAGCCGGCTCTGTATTCCATCGCCCTCAAATACCGCCAATCCCTAAAAAACAACGACATATCCTCCCGCACCCTGTACATAGACGATAAAATCCCCTTTGCAGAGGCCGCCAATATTGAATTCCCCTACGACGGCCAGTGGGATATCGTCCGGCTGGGTCAGAGCGACGAAAGGCCGGAGGGCTTTCTCTTTTATTTAGATGAAGGAAAGCATACCCTCCGGCTGGAGGTCGGGATGGGACAGTATACGGAGCTCATCCAGCGGGCCGAAAAGATTCTCAGCAGCTTGAACACCATCTACCGCAAGGTCATCATGATTACCAGCCCCCAGCCGGATGGCAACCGGGATTACCAGTTCGACAAGCTGATTCCGGATGTTATCGGGGAGATGGCGGTGCAAGCCGAGGCTCTAACGGCGCTGAAGGCGGATATTACGGCCATTACCCGGGGAGGGGGACAGAGCACCGCCTCCATCAACCGGCTGTGCGTCCAGCTCCGCGAGATGGCCGAGGAGCCGGAAACCATCGCCTTTACTATTCTGGACTATAAGAACAATGTCAGCGGCTTCAGCACCTGGATTATGGAGACACGGGAACAGCCGCTGGAATTGGATTATCTCTTGCTTTGCACGCCGGATACCCGGCTTCCCAAGGCCAACGGCACCTTTTGGGATGGCGTGAAGCATACGGTGCTGCAGTTTCTCTCCTCCTTTGTAATGGACTACAGCGCGGTGGGAATGACCGATACCGACGCCGACCGCAGCATCACCGTCTGGACGAGCGGCGGCCGGGATCAAGCCCAGATACTCAAGCAGCTTATCAACGAAGATTTTACCGGGCGGTATGGGATAAACGTCAATCTCCAGCTGGTGGCCGCAGGCTCGCTGCTACCGGCCACTCTGGCGGGAATCGGGCCCGACGTGTCGATGGGAATGGCCCAGGCCGATCCGATGAACTACGCCTTCCGTCACGCCATCTGCGATCTGTCGGGCTTCTCCGGGGTGGAAGAGGTTGCGGCGCGGTTCCAGGACAGCGCGCTGCTCCCCTTCCGGTATGGGAACTCTCTCTATGCGATACCGGAAACCCAGAGTTTCCCCATGCTTTTTTACCGCAAGGATATCCTCGGCGAGATGGACATCCCGCTCACCGATTTGGAAACCTGGGACGGCCTGCTGCTGTCCGCCCTGCCCAAAATCCAGAAGAGCTATCT
>CAKTXU010000177.1 GCA_934630995.1 uncultured Eubacteriales bacterium | reverse complement strand
GGGTCAAAATGACGACGCCTACCTGCTTTTTGACGACGCCTGTCTGTTCGTCAAGCCCGAAGCCGCGGCGCCGACAGCGCCATCCATCGTGAAGGACGGCGCCGACATCCCCACCTGCGACCCGGAGGACAACCTCATCGCCAACCCCGGCGCCGAAGAGGAGGGCCTGGGCTCCTTTATGGGCTCCTCCACCGACTTCCAGTATTGGGGCGGGATATCCGGCGATGATTTTCACAGCGGCACCAAATCCTTTGTCCTCAACACCCAGAAATGGGGCAGCTGGAGCGGCACCCGCATCGAACCCTCCATTGCCCTGGAACCCGGCACCGACTATGTCCTCTCCTTCTGGTACAAGGTGATTACCGAGAAGGACGACGGGCAGTATGTTTTTAAATACCAGTACCGCTACGACGGGGAAACCGTCTTCACCACCTTAGGCGGCGACCATAACGTGGAGACGGACGGCCAGTGGCATCTGGCCTCCGTGACCTTCAACAGCGGCGACGCCGCCGCCTTCCGGCTGTATTTCTTCGCCGGGGTGGCCGACAGCAAGGTCTATTTCGATGATTTCTATCTCTTCGACGCCGCCGACGCCAAGGAGCAGGGCGGCGGACAGCCCGCCATAGGCGCGGTCATCACCGAGGAGAATCCGGAAAACCGCTATTGTGAAAAGGCGGATAACCTGATCCCCAACTACGGCATGGAGCTGGGCGACCCGTTCTGGAAGGACGCCAAGGGCTTCAGCTGGGGCGCTCTGGCCCTGGATCAGAAAGTGGTCAAGAACGGGGTCAACAGCCTCCGGTTCAAGCCTGTCCTGAACGCCACCACCACCTATTCCGACGTGGAATTCAGCGTCAGCGTGGAGGCGGACACCAGCTACACCTTTTCCGTCTGGCTGTACACCTCCGTTGAGAACGAGGAATCCGACGGCAGCGTGAACTTGCGCCTCTACAACGGCGCGGGCAAGATGGACGAATTCAAGCTGCCCCTGGCTATGGGCGAGGGCTGGCACCAATACGCCGTGGTCCTGAACACCGGCGACAAGACCAAGCTCACCTTCAACGCCGGCTCGAGCAGCGCCGACTTCACCGCCTATTTCGACGATTTCTATCTTTGCAAGACCGAAAAGGCCGTCAAGGACGCCCCCGAGAACACGGATCACCCGCCCTATACCGTCTGCCCGGCGGGGGACAATCTCTTCCCCAACTACAACCTGGAGGGCAAGGACACCACCTTCTGGAGCGCCTGTCCCGGCTGGGATTTCGGCCTGATTTCCATTACCGACGAGGCCGCCCGCAGCGGCAGCCGCAGCCTGAGGTTCAAGGGCACCTCCCCCTCCGACTGGCAGAGCACCGAGCTGAAGCTGAATGTGAAGAAAAACACCGACTACACCTTCTCCGTCTGGGTGAAGGGCGTGGATTCCACGAACGCCCTCATCGGCCTGATGGCCTGGCAGGGAAAATAAGTCCGGCTGGATAACCCCCCAGACCCAGGTTCAGGCCACCGGCGAGTGGTATCAGTTCTTCTTCCAATTCAACAGCAAGGATTTCGACGCGGTGGCCTTTTATATCGGGGCCTCCGGCAGCGAGGGCAGCGGCACCATTTATACCGACGATTATTATCTGTTTGAAACCAGCAAGGGCGTCGCTGAGCTGCCCAAGGACGAGGACCCGGATAAGCCTGTTGAGCCCGTCAATCCGGGAACCGGCGACAGCCTGCCCGCCGCAGCCCTGCTCCTGGCGGCAGGCGGCGCGGCCGCTCTCGTCCCCGCTCTCCGCAGACGCCGCAGCATCCACTGACACGATGAAGGAGGAACCCTGTCCATGCTCAAAAAACGACTGCCCGCCCTGACCGCGGGCCTGCTGTCCGTCCTGCTCTGCGGCGCGCTGGCCCTGCCGGCCGGCGCCGCCCCCGCCAAGCTGATAACCAACGATCCCGCTGAGATCCAGATGGACTGCGCCGCGTCGGCCAACCTCCTGAAGGATGCCAACTGGAACTTCGAGGACGAGGAAAAGTTCTGGCGCCTGACCAACACGGTGGATGGATTGGGCAGCGCTTATTACTACACCATGGCCATCACCGACGACAATCCCCACGAGGGGAAATGCAGCCTGATGCTCGACGGCGTGGGCGGCTGGTCCAACATCCAGGTTCCCTTCAACGTCAAAAAAAACACCAAATATACCTTCTCCATGTGGGTCCATGCCAGCGAGGGCTGGAACGGATCGAACGGTTCGGTGGTGAAACTTATTGGAAATCCCGACAGCGATTATTTGAAAACCGGCCCCTCCATCACAGGGGATCTGGGGTTCAAATATACCGGCGAATGGTATCAGTTCGCCTTTGTCATCGACACGGGAGAGTATGATGTCGTCTCCCTCTTCCTGGCCGACGGAGGCGGCACCATCTATTTCGACGAGCTTCGCTTCTTTGAAACGGACAATCCGGACGGCGAAGCGGCCACCGAACCCGCCAACCTGAAGAAAATTCAGGAGCAGGAGGCTAGGGAGAATCCCCCCGCTACCACGACGGCGCCGCCCGCCACCACCACAACCACAGCCGAAGGCGGCGGGGAAACCACCACGACGGCCGGCGGCGAAACCACCTCTGCGGCAGCCCCGCAGGGCACCACCACCAAAGCCGGCGGCACCACGGCGGCTCCGGTGAGCGGCACCACCTCCTCCACAAACGGCTCCGGCGGCGGCAATACCCTGGCCGTCGTGCTGATTGTGGCCGCCGTGGTCGTCATCCTGGGCGGCGGCGGATTCGCCCTATGGTATTTCAAGCTCAGGAAAAAGCCGGAAAGCCCTGATTCACCGCAATAAACCAATTTGATAACGCACGAAGGCCCGCCGGACAATCGGCGGGCCTTCGTTATGGCATGCCATAGTGCATCTTCCGGTAACCGGTGGGGGTGAAGCCCGTGCGCGACTTGAACTGCCGCATGAAATGGAGCTCCGAGGCGTAACCGCACAGGGACGCCACCTGCGCCACGGTGAAGTCGGTCCGGGTCAGCAGCTCCCTGGCATAGCGCACCCGGCTCTGCACGATATCCTCCTGGAAGGAGCAGCCGAAGAGACGGCGGTAGGTGTGCTGGAAATGGGACAGGCTCATATGCGCGGCCTTTGCGGTCTGCGTGGAGGACCAGGACCGGTGAGGAAAGCCGTACAGCTCCCGCCGCAGCGCCTGAAGCTCCCCCGCGTGCCGTTCTCCCCCGCCGCCCGGCGGCTGAGGACGCAGCAGATCCGACAGCGCCTCAAAAAAGGTCCATAGATGCCTTTCCCCTATCGTCTCCCTATGACTCCACCCGCCGCTTTGTGACAGCACCATCAGCCGCATGAGATCCGACAGATAGACCGACGAAGCCGCCCTGCCCGGCCGTCCGAAAGGGATGCCCAGCGCCGCCAGGGTTTCCTCCTCCCCCGGCTCTATGGAAAAATGACACCAGTCGTGGACGAAGGGCTCCCCGCTGCCGTAAAAATATTGCGGCTCTCCCTGCCGGTAAAGAAAGACATCGTCGGCCTGGAGAAGAAAGTCCTCTCCTCCCTCCCCCCGGAACCAAGCGGGGCTGTGGGCCAGGACAGCCACATACTCCTCCATCCCGTCCGGCCGGTCGATAATAAAATCGGACGGGTTGATCGCGTGATGCTGCACCATGCGGATGTGCATATCGCTCACCTCAAAAAAGCAGAATCCGTCAGTATATCAGCAGTATAGATCATTGGCCTGATTACGTCAATCTGTTACGATATTGCCAGATAAACTGCGCAATATGAAAGGAGGCGGCAATCCATGGGGCTTGTCGGCAGCATCCAGCGCTTTTCCATTCACGACGGGCCGGGAATCCGCACCACCGTTTTTCTGATGGGCTGCGGCCTGCGCTGCCTGTGGTGTCACAATCCGGAGGATTTGGAGCCCTCTCCGGCGCTCCAGGTCGTCTCCGCCCATTGCACCGGCTGCGGGGCCTGCGCCGCCGTCTGTCCGGTAAAAGCCGTCCGCCTGCAGGACGGCAAGGCCGTCACCGACCGGCGGGCCTGCATCCGCTGCTTCGCCTGCGCGGCGGCCTGTCCCACAGGGGCGCGGCGGCGGCACGGACAGGAATGGGAGGTGCCCTCCCTGCTGGCGGAAATCCGCAAGGATAAAGCCTATTACGACCGCTCGGGAGGCGGCCTCACCCTGTCCGGCGGCGAACCGCTGCTTCAAAAGGACTTCGCCGCGGACCTGCTGGCCGCCGCCCGGGAAGAGGGCATCCACACGGCGGTGGAAACCGCCCTGCACATAGGACGGGATGCGCTGGAGGCGGCCCTCCCCCATACCTGTCTGTTCCTGTGCGACATCAAGGCCGCCGTCCCCGCCCTGCACAAGCGGCTGACCGGGGCGGACAACCGGCGGATTCTAGAAAACCTCGCCTGGCTGGACGCCCACGCCCGGGAGCTGCGGCTGCGTATGCCCTTGATCCCCTCCCTCAACGACGGAGAGGACAACCTGCGGGCCGTCGCCCGGTTCATCCTGGAGAAAACCGGGCGGCGGGAGCTGGAGCTGCTTCCCTACCACGGTCTGGCGGCGGACAAATACCATGCGCTGGATATGCCCTACGGGGCCGCGGCGGTGACGCCGCCCAGTCGGGAAACCATGGCCCGGGCAATGGAAATCCTGGAAAAAGAGGGCCTGCGGGCCTTTACCCAAAACGGAAAGGCGGAAAGCACATGAGTACGGCAACCGATTCCCGCGGCCTGGAGGAGGCCCTCCGGCTGACCCTGCACAAGCCGCTGCACAGCACCACCCTGGAGCGGATGCATCTCCTGGAGGAGGCGGACGAACTGGTGGCGGGCCTGCCCCAGCCCCAACAGCTCAGCCGGGCAATCCTCTATGTGGCGGAGAAGTCCTCCCTGCCGCTGGATGACTGGGATTTGCTGGCCGGGCGGATTCCGGAGACGGTCCCCACCGAAGAGGAAGAGGCCTATG
>CAKTXU010000176.1 GCA_934630995.1 uncultured Eubacteriales bacterium | reverse complement strand
CCGCGGAGGCATGATCTTGTGCCGCGAGGAACTGGCCAAGTCCATAGACAAGGCGGTATTTCCGGGTTCTCAAGGCGGACCGCTGATGCATGTTATCGCCGCCAAGGCCGTCTGCTTGGGTGAGGCGTTGAGTCCTGCCTTCAAAAGCTATCAGGATCAAATCCGCAAAAACGCCAAGGCGCTGGCGGCCGGGCTGATGAACCGCGGGCTGAAACTGGTTTCCGGGGGGACGGACAATCACCTGATGCTGATGGATCTGCGTGAAACCGGCATCACCGGAAAGGAGTTGGAGCATCGGCTGGATGAAGTGTATATCACAGTCAATAAGAACACCATCCCCAACGAGCCGCTTTCGCCCTTCGTCACCAGCGGCATCCGTATCGGCACCCCGGCAGTAACCAGTCGCGGCCTTGTAGAGGCGGATATGGAGGAGATTGCCGGGTTCATTGCCGATGTGGTGGAGGATTTTGAGGGCCGTGCCGGTTCTGTCCGCGCGGGAGTCACCTCCCTCTGCGGCCGTTATCCGCTTTACTGATATCCGGTTATGGGGGTTACAGAATGGCCTGCTTTGAAGGAACGATTTTTTCATCGTCGCTGGGAATGATGACCTCCCTGCGCGTGTCCCTGCCGGATCGCTATCTCTGCGGGGAGAAACGGGAGCCGCTGCCTGTTCTGTATCTTCTTCACGGCCTGTCCGACAATCATTCGCAGTGGGGAAGAAGAACCAGCGTGGAACGCTATGCGGAGGATGCGGGAATCGCCGTGGTGATGCCGGAGGCCCAGCGAAGCTTTTATACCGATATGGTTTATGGCCTGCGGTATTTTACCTATGTCGCTGAGGAACTGCCCGTCCTCTGCCGGAGATTGTTCCCCCTGTCGGAGAGGCGGGAGGATACCTTTATCGCCGGCAATTCGATGGGGGGATACGGAGCGTTGAAGGCTGGTCTCCGCTTTCCAGAACGGTTCGGAGCAGCGGCGTCCTTTTCGGGAGCTGTGGACGTAAGGGCGCGCTATGATGCGCATCGGGAGGAATTCCAGGCTGTCTATAATGGGCAAATAAATCCGGAGGATGATGTGTTTACACTGGCTGAACACATCGATCCAGCCGGCAGTCCGCGGCTTTTCATGACATGTGGACTGTCGGATTTCCTGCTGGAGGACAACCGCAGGCTGCGGGATCTCATGGTTTCTCGCGGATTACCGCTTTCCTATGAAGAGCAGGAGGGCGGGCACGACTGGGGATACTGGGATACCCGTATCCGGGCGTTGATCCCTCGCCTGATTGAACAAAGGAGCGGATGAATATGGCAGCTCCTCTAGCGGATCGGATGCGTCCGGAAACCCTGGACGATATCGTGGGACAGAAGCACCTGTTGGCGCCGGGTAAGGCGCTGCGGACCATTATCGAATCGGGCCGGGTGCCAAACCTGATTTTTTACGGCCCCTCCGGCGTGGGAAAAACCACGCTGGCACGGCTGATTGCCAAGCGCACCGATATGCGGCTGCATAAGCTCAACGGAACCACCGCGTCTACGGCGGATATCAAGGCGGTGGTGGAGGAAGTGGATACGCTGGCGGCTGTCAACGGCATTCTCCTGTATTTGGATGAAATCCAGTATTTCAATAAGAAACAGCAGCAGACACTGCTGGAACATATCGAGAACGGCAATATCACCCTCATCGCTTCAACGACGGAAAACCCTTATTTTTACGTATACAGTGCCATTCTGAGCCGGTCCACGGTATTCGAATTTAAGGCGGTGGATAAGGATGAGGTGGAACTGGCGGTGGAGCGCGGCTTCGATTTTCTGGAGGAGGAGCAGGGAGCGCCCGTTATCGCCGGACCAGGGGTGTCGGCCCATATTGCCGCATCCTGCGGCGGAGACGTCCGTAAGGCGCTCAATGCCGTGGAGCTTTGCGTCCTGGCTACGCCGCCCGGTGCGGACGGCTCACGGACTGTAACACTTGATACCGCCACACAGCTGGCGCAGAGAAGTGCGATGCGCTATGACAAGGACGGCGACGAGCATTATGACATCGTCTCCGCCTATCAGAAATCCATGCGCGGCTCCGATCCCAACGCAGCTTTGCATTACCTGGCGCGGCTGCTGGAGGCGGGGGATTTGCCATCAGCCTGCCGGCGGCTGATGGTCTGCGCGTGTGAGGACGTAGGACTGGCCTATCCCATGATCATCCCTATCGTCAAGGCGGCGGTGGATGCCGCCTTACAGGTGGGGCTTCCCGAGGCACAGCTTCCCCTAGCGGATGCGGTGGTATTGGTGTGCAGCGCACCGAAATCCAATGCGGCGGCCAATGGAATCTGGCAGGCCTGGGCAGATGTCAAGGCTGGCAAATCTGGCCCCATTCCCCGTCAGCTTCAGAATAAGCACTATGATGGGGAAGATGCCGAGCGGAAAGGGCAGTTTTATCAATACGCCCATGATTTTCCCGACCATTGGGTGCCACAGCAGTATCTGCCCGACGCCCTGAAGGATACCGTCTATTACGTGCCGGGGGACAACAAGAACGAGCAGGCGTATGCGGCCTATTGGGAAGCGGTGAAGAGAAAGCGAACATAACAGAGGGCAGGAGGAAATTGAACTATGACGACGGAACAGGTGTGTATTTTAATTGCGATGGTGCTGTATATGGCTGCCGTACTGGCCATCGGCATCGTAAGCGCCAAACTGAACCGGACGGCGGATGATTTTTATCTAGGCGGACGGAAGCTGGGGCCGTTGGTCACGGCCATGAGCGCCGAAGCTTCCGATATGAGTAGCTGGTTACTGATGGGCCTGCCGGGACTGGCGTATTTATCGGGCATTTCCGATGCCGGGTGGACCGCTATTGGTCTGGCGGTGGGGACCTACGTCAATTGGCTTATTGTGGCTAAGCGGCTTCGCCGCTATTCGGTGGTGGCCAAGAACGCTATCACCTTGCCGGACTTTTTTTCTAATCGTTTTAGGGAAAAGCGCAAGCTGTTGATGTGTGTATCCGCACTCATTATCCTCATATTCTTCGTGCCGTACACAGCCTCCGGCTTTGCCGCCTGCGGCAAGCTGTTCAACAGCCTGTTCGGTGTCCCCTATGTATGGGCCATGCTGATAAGCGCGGTGGTCATCGTCGCTTACACGGCCATCGGCGGCTTTTTAGCCGCCAGCAAAACCGATTTGATGCAGGGTATCCTCATGTCGGTCGCTTTGGTTGTGGTGCTGGTTTTTGGTATAACCACGGCAGGCGGCCTTGGCAACGTGATGGATAATGCGCGGGAAATCCCCGGCTATCTGAGCATGGTGGATTCATACGATCCGCAGACCGGCAGCAGTACGCCCTATGGGGGCTTGACCATTGTGTCCATGATGGCATGGGGGCTGGGGTATTTCGGAATGCCCCATGTCCTGCTACGATTTATGGCCATTCGCAATGAAAAGCAACTGAAAACCTCCCGCCGCATCGCCTCCGGATGGGTGGTCGTTTCCCTGACAGCGGCCGTCTTTATCGGCATCATCGGTGCTTCTGCCGTTCCCACCCTGATCGACAGGGCCGGACTTGTCGGGGCAGACGATGCGGCGTTGACCGCCGCCAAATCGACAGTGGAAACCATCTTCATCAATATCGCCAACACGCTGGGCCAGAGCGGTGTATTCCCCGCACTGATGGCGGGAGTGATTCTGGCGGGTATCCTGGCAGCCACCATGTCCACGGCGGATTCGCAGCTGCTGGCGGCTTCCTCCAGCATTTCGCAGAATTTCTTCAAGGGCATCCTTTTCCCGCGGGCGAAGGATGCGACCACGATGTGGGTTTCCCGCATCACAGTGGTGGTGATAGCCGCTATCGGCGCTGTCATCGCCTTTGATCCCAACAGCTCAATTTTTGAAATCGTATCCTTTGCCTGGGCGGGCTTCGGCGCCTCCTTCGGTCCGCTAATGCTCTTTTCCCTGTTCTGGAAGAGGACGACTCTGCCGGGCGCGCTGGCGGGTATGATTTCCGGCGGTATCATGGTGTTTGTCTGGAAGTTTGTTTTGAAGCCTATGGGCGGGCTTTGGGGAATTTATGAGCTGCTGCCCGCTTTTGTTGTAGCTTGCTTGGTTATTCTGGTTGTCAGCCTTCTGACCAAGGCGCCCTCCAAGGAAATTGTGGAGGAATTCGAACTGGCGGCATCCAAAACCCCGCTTGAATCCATACAGGTTGCGGAATAATGTGCTGAATTGATCCTGCGGGAACGGCTTGTCCGTTCCCGCTTTATCCATTGGGGAGGCCGTTTATGAAGGTGCTGCTGTGTTCCTTGAACGCCAAATATATCCACTCCTCGCTGGCCCCCTGGTGCCTTTTGGCTGGGCTGGAGGCCTATGCCGATTCTGCAGTGAAGGCGGAGGTGATAGAGGGAACGGTCAACCAGCCGGTGGAAGTGATAGCCGGGCGGTTGCTGGAGGCGGCGCCCGATGTGGTGGGCTTTTCCTGCACTATCTGGAATATTCAGTCGGTGAAGCGATTGATTGTCTCCTTGAAAGCCGCGTGCCCGCAAACGGTTGTCGTACTCGGCGGGCCGGAGGCGACTTTTCGGGCGGAGGAGCTCTTGTCCGGGTGGCCTGAGGTATCCTATATCAATGCGGGAGAGGGGGAACGTCCCTTTGCCCAGTTGGTGAATGCCCTTCTACACGGGGAGAATCCGGTGGGGATTCCGGGCCTTTGCTATCGGAGGGGAACACAATTGGTCGTCTCACCGCCCTACGTCTCGACGGAGGATCCGCCCAGTCCCTACACGGCTCGCTATTTTGCGGCGCTGGGCGGCCGAATCGCTTATCTAGAAACCTCACGGGGATGCCCCTTTTCCTGCGCGTTCTGCCTGTCCGGACGTGGTGAATCTGTCCGATTTTTCAATCTGGAGAGGGCGAAGGCGGATATTCTCCGTCTGGCAGCCTCAGGGACCAGGACTATCAAGCTGGTGGATCGAACCTTCAATTGCTGCCCTGCCCGTACCCACGCGC
>CAKTXU010000175.1 GCA_934630995.1 uncultured Eubacteriales bacterium | reverse complement strand
CTGTAGGGCGCATGGGACAGGACGGTGCCGCGCCCTGCCAGGGGCAGCGGCTCCAGCTCCTCCGGTTTCTCCGCGGCCACGGCGCCTTGCGTAACCAGCACCGCGTCGCAGAGCGCCAGAGTCTCGAGCAGCGCGGCGGCCGGATCGGGACAGTCCGGATCCAGCAACGCCCGCGTTCCCCGGCCTATCCTGGCAAAGACAGGGCTGGCTTTTTCAAAGGGGGACAGGGCCTCCAGCGCGCGGGTCAGGCGGAAATCCTCCGCGATTAGCGCGGTTCCCGCCACGGCTCCGGCCATGAGCCGTTCTCTTAAATGGATAAGTGGCGTCAAATCCATGTGCTTCGCCTCCCAGAACGGTTTTGATTCTATGCCGCCGCTTGCGAACGGCGTTAATACAGCAACCGGACGATCTGCTCCGGCGTCAGGATGGACAGGGGCTGCATCTTGAGCCGCCCGGATGCCTTGTCATAATAAAAAGCGCCGAGCAGCACCTGATTTTCCAGCAGGGCCGGATCGGGCAGAATGCCCAGCCGCATGACGGTGGGCTCCATTCCCGGAGCGTCCCCCAGCAGAATGGAGCCGCCGTCCCCGTCCGCCAGGGCAATCCCCTCCGCGGTGCGTCCGATGCGGGCCATGCGGACCAGACGGATATGCAGCGGCGCGGACAGGGTGTTTTTGAGCAGATTTTTGGCTTCCTTGACCGCCGCGGCCAGGGGAAGGGCGGCGGCCCGCAGCTTTTCCAGGTCCGCCGGGGTGAGGGGGGAGAGCTCCATCCCTTCCCAGCGCACCCGGCGGTTGCCCTCGCCGGGATAATAGCAGGCCTCCGGCACGTTGGCGACGCCGAAAACCGTGTCGTCCTGCCGCACGTATTTGAGGGCCTTCTCAGGCCGGTAGTTCTGTGTCAGACTCACCTCGCCCGTCTCCACATCCGCCCAGCAGCCGGTGTCGACGTATTCCCGTCCGGCCTCGTCGTACTCCACCCAGAAGCTGAGCTGTGCCAGCCGGGCGTTTTGCTTGCTCAGCCCCAAGGCGGCCAAATCCGTCAGCTTCCAGATGCCGCCCAGCTCCTCGAACAGCAGGTTGTCGTCCTGCGCCACGTCGCCGCTTTCCAGCTTGGCGCACAGATAGTGCCGGGCCTTGCTCACCAGGGCCTGCAGCCGTTCCAGGGTTTCCACCGCCCGCTCATAGTGGCTGTCGTCGCCGTCCTTCTGAAAGGCGTCGATTTCCAGGATAAGGCGGTTCAGCAGCCGCTGCGGCCCGGGCAGATAATAATCCCCCAGCTGTTTGGACAGCTCCCGGTAGGTGCTCAGAGACGCGCCGCCCATGGCGCCCAGGCCGGTTTTCAGCAGCTCCCGCACCAGTCCCGCCGTCAGCTCAAGCCCCTCCAGCTGCTTTTTCAGCTTTTTGCCGCGCGCGGTCTTGTTGACCTTCGGCGGCGCGGCGGGCTTTTCGCCGTCCGGTGCCTGCCCGGCCTTTTCGGCGCGTGCCTGCTTGCGGGCGCGCTTTTGGAGGATGTCCTCGGGAATATCGCAGAGGGCGAAGGTTTTGCCGGCCAGTATTTCGTACAGAAGGGCCAGGCTGTGCTTACAGGGGAATTGGCGGCTGGGACAGGTGCAGCGGAACACGGGCTGGGCCGGGTCGAGAAAATCCGCCGTGGTTATGTAATGGCTGCTGCCGCTTCCGGTACATTCCCCCAGATAAAAGGTGTCGTCCGGTGCCCGCTCGAGACGGACAAAGCCGCCCTTCTGCGATATTTTGCGCCCATTGGCCGCCGCGGCCGGGTTCGGCGCCAGAGCGGCTATCATCTGTTCGGTAATGGTTCGCATGCTGTCTCATCCTCCTTGAACCGGTCCGCTGAATGGAGAGGTCGGAATAGCCTGCTGGTATCGGGATCCGGACCGTGTCCAGTATACCATATTTTCCTGTCGAACGGCATAAAATTTTCTTCTTTAACGGGGTGCGGAAAAAGGAGGCGATCCCCTCGTCACCTCGCGCAAGCGTGGAAGCCGTGCAGTGCAGCGGCGGAACGCCGAAACAGAGAAGGGAAAACGAGCGGGCCGCCTACCCATCGTGGACAGGCGGCCCGCTTGTGCTGTTTTTTCGGGACACAGCCCATCTGGCGGCCGCCGTCGTCAACGCCGTCATCGATTATGTGCCGGTATCGGAGGATACGGCGGTGTATATGGCCGAGGGCCTGCGGAGAGCCTGTCCGCCCCGCAGCGGCATCCGGTTCACCGGCACGGTGGAATTGATGGAAAAGCTGAGAGCGTCCTACAATTCCGTGGAGTGCGGCGGCGCCCGGGAGATTGTCCGGGGGCTGCAGGAGGCGAAGCTGCTGGTGCTGGATGATCTTGGGGCGGAGAATCCCAGCGAATGGGTAAGGGAACGGCTGTTTGACATCATCGACCGGCGGTACAACGAACGCACCCCGACGGTTATCACCACCAACGCGGATGTCAAGGAGCTGCGCCAAAAATTGGGGGCCAGGATATGCGACAGAATCCGGGCCATGTGCGCCACCTATACCGTCACCTCCAGGAGCCACCGGAAAACGGCGGACAATTCCCAGGAGGAGGCGGGGGAGGGGGAGGATTTCGATATCCCGCCGGACGTGAAGCCGAAGGAAAAGGGCATGGGGTGGGAAGCCGGCACCGATAGAATATAGGGAACGCGGCAAGCCAAAGGAGGCGTCACGCGTTCAGCACCCCCGGCCGACTATCGGCTCGCCTGTGGACAGGCGGTTGTCTCCCCCTATTCCCCGGGAGGGCGCTTCTTCTTTGCAGCTGTACGGAGCACCGGCGGAGCTGCCGCGGTATACGCTTGTGTATCAGCCTGATTCCGGCTGAAAAAAGGAATAAGACCGCCCGGCTCTCAAACGGACGGCCTTATTTCTGTACGCGCGGGGGACAACCGCTCCAGCAAGGCGGGACGCCTATTTCCAAGCAAATGCTCAGTTACGGCGGGCGGTCTACCGGCTGCTTTCAGCGGTTCAGAGCAACTTTTTCAGGGTTTCTGCGGCGTCCCCAAGCATGAGCGTCACATGCTCCATGTGATAGAGGGGATTGTCCACCCCTGCGTAGCCGGGCTTGCTGTCATAGTTGCACACCAGGATATGCCGGGCGTTTTGCACATTAAGCACGGGCATGCCGTAAATGGGCGTGCCCTCCGCCGTGTTGGCGGCCGGGTTGACCACGTCGTTTGCGCCGACCACGACGGCCAGATCACAATCATCGAATTCCGGATTGATGTCGTCCATTTCCCTGAGCTTATCGTAAGGAACGTCGGCCTCGGCCAGAAGAACGTTCATATGCCCCGGCATCCTTCCCGCAACGGGGTGTATCGCGTAATCCACTTTCGCGCCCATCGCCTCGTACTTGTCGGCGAGCCGTTTCACGAGCTGCTGCGCCTGAGCCAGCGCCATTCCGTAGCCCGGGATGATGATCACCCGCTTGGGCGTTTGCGGTATACCGGAGGCTTTCCCCTGCGCGTGGTCAGGTGAGGCGTCTCTTCCGGGCGGGGGGGCATCCCCGCTTCCCGCGGCAGCCTGCGCCTCCCGGACAGGGAGGAGAGGAAGTGCGGTTTTCCCCGTCAGAATGTCCGCGAGACGGCGGTTCATGGATTTGCACATGATCTGCGTCAGCAGAAGACCCGAGGCGCCGACCACGCCGCCCACCGCCACGAGGAGGGGATCGCCGACCACCATACCGGCGACAGAGCCCGCGACCCCCGACAGAGAGTTGAGCAGCGAGATGGTGATGGGCATATCCGCGCCCCCGACCCGGATGGAAAAAGCGATGCCGAAAACCGCGCTGAAGAATACGCACAGGATGACGGATACAGGCAGCGGCACGGCCCGCAGGGCAAGAAGCAGGGCGGACGCGCCCATGGCTAGGATGCTGCCGATGATGACCGCCTGCTGTCCGCGCCAGACCACAGCCTTCTGAGGCAGCAGCTTATGGAGCTTGCCCGCGGCGACAAGGCTTCCCGTCAGGGTGACGGTACCGATGGCAAGGGCAAGGCCGCCTGTAATCAGGCCGAAGGCGTTCACCTCATACCCGTCCAGCAGCGATATGGCCGTGACGGCGGCCGATGCGGCGCCGCCGAAGCTGTTCAGCAGTGCCACCACCTGCGGCATTTCCATCATCTTGATACGCGCCGCCCAAATCAGCCCGCAAACCAGCCCTGCCGCCATGGCCGCCCAGAGATAGCCCTCCGACACGATATCGTATTGGATAAGGGTGAGTATAATGGCCGCGGCCATACACAGCGCACACAGAAGATTGCCTGCGGCCGCCAGCCTGACCCGGCTCATCATGGCGATACCGGCCAGCACGCCGGCGACAAGCACGGCGCAGCCGATGTAATAGAACAAATCGGTCATCACCGGTCACTCTCCTTTGGAAGACTGGCCTTTGGACTGAAACATCCTCAGCATGAGATGGGTCACGCCGAAGCCCCCCGCCACGTTCAGCATGGCGAGAAAGATGGCGATCACGCCCAGCGCCTTGTTCTGGGTTTGCACCGCCGCAGCCGTGGCGGTCAGCGCCCCGAGGACGGTTACGCCCGACAGGGCGTTCATGCCGCTCATGAGCGGCGTGTGCAGGAGGCTGGGGACATTCGAGATGATTTTGTAGCCCACCAGGGCGGCCGCGATGAAGACGATAATCAGTATGACAGGGTTCATGGCGATTCTCCTCCCTCGTTACTCGCCGGCGTTCATGGCCTCGAGTGCGCCCCGATGAACGATTTTTCCGCCGATAGTCGTCAGAGCGGAGGCGATGACGGCGTCGTTTCCGTCGAGCTGAAGAACGCCGTCGTTTACCAAGTATTTCAGCAGATTGTAAATATTGTTCGCGAACATCCCCGTGGAGCTGACGGGCAGCAGACCGGGTATGTTTTTGATGCCGTTAATCGTAACACCGTGGACGACGGCGACGCTGCCCGGGTTCGTCACGCTGCAGTTGCCGCCCTGATCGATGGAGATATCGACGAGAACGGAGCCCGGGGCCA
>CAKTXU010000174.1 GCA_934630995.1 uncultured Eubacteriales bacterium | reverse complement strand
CAGCGGCTATGTCTGCAAGCTCTGGATAGGATCCGCCAACTACCATAATTGCATCTGCAAGTTCCGGCGTATCCTCAATAAAAATAAAATCTCCAATATCGTTGATGATGCCGTCAACATCCATGCCGTCTCCCCCCACGCTTCTAAACAATATAAGACCTTCGTCTCAGATAGGCACTATCACAACCATCGACGACTCTCCACAAAGGATAAGTACCGACGTGCGTGACAAATGAAAAAAGTCGCCGCGAACGATAAGTCCGCGACGACATGGTGGAGCTTAGGGGATTCGAACCCCTGACCTCTGCGATGCGAACGCAGCGCTCTACCAACTGAGCTAAAACCCCGTTTATGAAAGAGACAACCGCCGTTTGAACGACAGAATGCACCTCTTGTCACCTGACATATTTTAGACTAAAAAGCACGGCTTGTCAAGGGGTTTTCACAGGAAAAGCTGGATTCATAGGGCGCGCTGTTACAGCATGCCTCCAGGATGCGGTGTTTACCTCTGAATGACACCATATTAGCGGAGCGTTTTTCGTCTGATGTGCGGGCAGAACCGTTCCCTCAAAATACAAAGTCGAAAACGGAATACCGGAAGTTTCTCCTTTTACCCCTGTTTGGGAAACGCATACGGCCCGGAAAGAGGCGTTTGGGGCAGCCTCAAGCAAGAGGCATTTAGTTCCCTCCACTCCTCCTCGCTATGGGTCACCAGCACCACCAACCGCTCCGCATAGGCTTTGCGTATCATGGTGACGATATCCCGCCGGCGCCCGTCATCCAGCCCCGTAAAAGGTTCGTCCAACAGCAGAACATCTCCTTCGGCTGCCAGGGCGCGGGCAATCGCCACCCGGCGCTGCATACCGCCGCTAAGGGTAAAAGGCAGGGAATCCACCTCTTCTTCCAGCCCCATCAACCGGAGCCAATCCGCCGCCCTTTCCCGGTTTTGCCGGTTCCGGCCGGGCAGCGCCAGCGTCACGTTTTCCACAGCGGGTATCCAGGGCAGCAGCCGGTTCTCCTGGAACACCACAGCAAACCGTTTTCCTAAGATGCCGGATATCCTGCCGGCCTGCGGCTGTTCCAAACCGGCCAGAAGCCGCAGCAGGGTAGATTTGCCGCAACCGGAGGGCCCAAACAGGCAGACCGCGCCTTTTTCGGGCAGGGTCAGAGAAAAATCCCGCAGCACCGGGATATCGCCATAGAAAAAGGTCACCTTGTCAAATTGAATGGACACCGGCCCCCCTCCTTTCTCCTCACTCTTTTCACCCTTCGTCCGCATTGAAGCGCCGTCCCCAGCGGGCTGCCCCGCGCAGAAATAGCTTCTCAAGCAGCAGAGAAAGGATCACCACTGTGGCCGTCAGGGCAAACACCTCCGGCGTTTCCAGATACATCTTGGCGTCCTGCAGCTGCTTGCCAATGGAAAGGGGGGGACGGCATATGACCTCCGCTGCAATACCGGATTTCCAGGCAAAGCCCAGTCCCGTAGTGCAGGCCGCCATAAAATAGGGCATCACCGACGGTATTCTCACCCGCAGGAGAGTCCTCAGAGGCCTCAGCCGGTAAACCCGCGCCATTTCCAACAGCTGCTTATCGGTCTGCCTTATCCCCTTCTCCACGTTGGCCCACACCACCGGCACCACCATCAAAAAGGCAATAAACATGGGCAGGAAAGCAGTCTTAATCCAGACCAGCGCCAAAATGATGAAGGAGGCCACCGGCGCTGCCCGCACGATATGGAGCAGGGGCGACAGTAGCGCACGAGCAAGCCTGAACCGGACGGTCAGCACCGCCAGCAGGCTGCCCGCCGCCACGGCCGCCAGAAAACCGGCCCCAACTCTCAACAGGGACAATCCCGCCGACTGCCAAAAGGTCAGTGAAGCTGCCAGCCGGCACCATGCGCGCGCAACCACCAGTGGCGCAGGAATCAGCAATTCCTGCGCCACCGCCATACTGAGTATTTGCCAAAGGGCAATCCAGAACACCGCCACTCCCATACCGGAGAGCAGCGCACGCCATGGAAATTTAGCCGAGGAAGTAGAAGCTCTCATCCGGCAGGGCTCCTCCTAAGGATTTGGGGTTCGCTTCAAACAGCACGTCAAAATACCCTTTGATTTGCTCCATCATAGCATTTCCGTCGATATAGGTCAAGTTACAGCGCGGAATGGCCTTTTTCGCCAAAACCGCTTTGGGAATAATGCCATAGGTCTCACACAAGGCTGCGGTCCCCTCCAGATCGGAGGACGCCTTCTCGATAGATGTCTTGTACTCGTTCAGGAACGCCTTGACCGCCTCGGGATGCTCCTCGATGAATTCCTTCCGGGCAATGACGCAGCCCATCATCAGCTTGCTGTCATCTCCGGCGGTCTTGTTCCATTCATCATTGATATCCAGCGCCACCCGAAGCTCGGCTTTCTGCGCCTGAACGGCGGTCACATTGGGCTCGGGAACGAGGGCAAGGGAGATATCGCCGCTGACCAGCTTGGTGTTCAATTCTTCATTCTCGGCCAGGAACTCGATGGTCACATCCTTGCCGGGCTCCAGGCCGTTTTTGGTCAAAAGATAGCGCAAAACATATTCCGGATTGGCCCCCTGCCCGGTGGAATAGATGGTTTTACCCTTCAGGTCTTCCACCGCTTTTACCGTCTCGCCGTTCTCCATGATATACAGAACTCCCAGGGTATTGACTGCCAGCATCTTTACCTTTCCGTTCGTCTTCGCATACAGCGAGGCGGCTAGATTGGTAGGCACCGCCGCGATATCCACATCGCCGTTGGAGATTTTGCCGACGATTTCATTGGGATCGGTCACCACTTGAAAGGCGTAGTCGTTTCCAGCAGTCTTGTCGTCGGCCGCCTTCATCAAATTGGCCATGCCCACGCCGGTAGGGCCCTTGATGGCGGCGACATTGATTTTAACCTTTTTCGCAGCCGCAGACGATGCGGGCGCGGAGGAGCCGGTACCGGCGGAGGCGTCCGAAGAGGTGTCGCCGCCCGAACAACCGGTCAACAGCAATAGCGTCAATAACAGGGTGGTCAGGAGGGATACGGTTTTTTTCATGGGAATCTTCCTTTCGCTCGATCATATTATATCCAATCGGTTTCCCGTCTGATATCCTCCATAAAAATACGGCGGCCTTCCCGGCGGATAACCCCCTCTTCCTCCAACGCTTCCAAAGAACGATACAAACTGGAACGCCCGATGTGCAAGATACCCGCCAGCTCCGTCATACTCCTCGGAAGGGTGGCCTCACCGTCTTCTCCACAATGCTCGAACAGATACCTGCGCAGCCGGTCATCAGCCTGTCCGTTGGTCAGAGAGGCGATGCGCCCGTTGAGAAATCGGATGCGCCCTGAGAGAAAGCGTATGTAATTCTCCGCCACCGGAGGCTCCTCTCTCACCCAGCGGGTAATTGTCTCTTGCGGAAGGAACAGCACGAGGCACTCTGTCGCTGCCTCCACATCGGTGACATAGGACGGATCGTCGCCGAATAATGCCGCAACCCCGAAAACCTGACCAGGTCCCAGCCGGTTCATCACCGTGCGGCGGCCGTCTGCGCCGGTCCGGGAAACCTGCGCCTCTCCCTTGAGCAAAATGCCAAGCGCCCGGCGGAAATGCACGCCGGAATATATCCGCTCACCCTTTGAAAATTTGCCCGGCTCGTCAAGCGAGGCCAGGAGCGCATCCCGCCGGTGCGTCTCCATACGGTGAAACAGAAAACAGGCTCGCGCTTTATCCCAGACCGAATCTGGTAAATGCGTCATAGATCAGCCTCCAATCTGTCCCATATGGGACATTTATAGTATAGCAGAATCTGCCGTTTATGCAAGAGAAACCTTGCAAAAATATCCCTTTCACAGTGCATTTGTTGAACCATATAAGTTTACAATAATACAGGGTATACATTCTGGCGGAAATGTAGTATACTAAGGATGTAGACCACTAGCGTCTATAGTATGCTTCGGACAGGGGGATTTCATATGAATAAAAGCACCATCATCACCGTCGGCAGACAGTATGGGAGCGGCGGCCGGGAAATCGGGCATAAGCTGGCGGAAAGGCTGGACATTCCGTTTTATGATAAAGAACTTCTGACGGTAGCGGCCAAGGCCAGCGGCATGAGCGAGGAGGTTTTCGAAAATTACGACGAAAAGCCAACCAACAGCCTGCTGTATTCCCTGTCCATGGGTACCTTCGCCATGGGGGACGCCGACGCCGCCTATATGAATCTGCCCATCAATCACAAGGTATTTCTCGCCCAATTCGACGCGATTAAATCTGTCGCCGCCAAAGGGGGCTGCGTGATTGTCGGCCGTTGCGCGGATTATGCGCTCATGAATCAGCCACATGTGATAAACACCTTCATCCACGCAGACCTGGACAAGCGGGTGGCGCGGATTATGGATCGCCATGGAATTTCAGCCAAGGAGGCCGAGGCGCTGATAGTCAAAACCGATAAGCGCCGAGCCAATTATTACAATTTTTACTCCAACAAAAAATGGAGTGCGGTGGACACCTATCATTTGGCGGTGGACAGCGGTGCCATCGGCATTGAGCGCACCGTGGAGCTGATTATTGCTTTTGCAAACATGAAAGAGCCGGGATAACCGGAAAATAACAGCCCGCAAAGAGCCGCCTCCTTACATCGAGAGGCGGCTCTTTGCAGATACGGAGTAAGCTAAAAGATTTGGTTCCGCAAGCCCCTCCTCGCTATTTCCGGATGGTCCGGGAATAGGACGTGAAAAGTGCCCCCCGCAGTTGAAAACGCTGCGAGGGGCACTTCATAGGAATCAGTCGCTCACAAAGGGCATCAGCGCGATTTGACGGGCGCGTTTGATAGCCACCGTCAGTTCTCTCTGATGACGGGCGCAGGTACCGGTCACACGGCGGGGAAGAATTTTTGCCCGTTCGGAAACAAAACGGCGCAGACGAGCCACATCTTTGTAATCGATGGTGTCGATTTTGTCCACGCAGAAGCTGCACACCGTGCGGCGGCCTTTCCGTCCGCGCGCGGGGCGCTCCGGTC
>CAKTXU010000173.1 GCA_934630995.1 uncultured Eubacteriales bacterium | reverse complement strand
GTGGCCGAACGTCCCGGCGAAGATGGCGGCGCAGAGCGTCAGCTCCTTCCAGCTCATATTGTGTTTCCTCCCTGATGAACGTTTTTGCATGTCAGGCGAATCCTGATCGGATATCCGTCTTAAAGCGCCAGTTGCCAGACTGTTCCCCAGTTCCAGTCGGTCGGTCCGCTTCGCCTGAAATCTGGCGACGAACAAAACGCTCTCCGCCTCCCCCGTTATCCCGGTTTTGCGGCCGCCATCGTCACATCGGACAAACATCACACCCAGACTTTGCTTCACATTCATGCTTCATACTCCTCATTCTTCATTCCGCGTGAGCAGGCTGTTAAAAGGTCGCACGGCATCCAACCTGTTGTTTGTCATTTGTAGGCTATTTCATTACGCTAAATTTTTCTTGTTTTCATCATATCGGGTATATAGAGAGGACGAAACGGGGCTCCTTAGCCGAATTTGTAGGCTTTTTTTCCATTAACCGCCGCCTGTGCTCCGTACCACAGCCTCACAGACAAAAACAGCGGCGTTTGTATCCGACGACTCTCAAATAAGCCCTCGGCACAGACGCCGCTGTTATCCTGTTGCTTTTATGAACGGTCTATATGAAAAACACCCGAAAAGTGTTTGAACACTTTTCGGGTGTTTTCAGGACGCTATCTCAATAAGCTCCTCTTACCATTTGGGCGCTTTCAGCCATTTGTCCACAGTCAAGGCATTCTCGCCGCGAAGCTCCCCTGCGCGATACCTACCTTTCCCCTTCTATGTTCGGCGTGCGGATAATGGCGGGATCGGTGAAGACATCACATTCGTCGTAACTCGTTGTGGAGAATTCGCTGATGACTGCGCCATCCTCTCCCGCCTGGAACCAGTGGAGCGTGTCGGGCTTCATGGTATACTGTTGGCCGGGTTCCAATACGATTTCGTGAAAGACCGTATACACCCCTTTCGGATGCTGTGTCTGCGGATGGTCCGCCGGTTCCCCCTCCACATACAGGTACACCTTTCCATACCGGCAGCGGAAGGTCTCCTCCTTTCCGGGATATCCAATGGCATCAATAGGGACATGCTTGTGCTCGGGGCAGGTCTGGAAAGGCAACAGCGCCATTTCCTTGGCGCAGCAGCGGTCTGTATTCACATAGATTATGATTTCCGTTCCCGTCGCCAGCACGTTGCCCAGCGCATAATCGGTTATTTCCAAATGGGCCTTCTCTTCCTCCGTCAGGATGATTCCGGCTTTGGCATAAAGGGCAAATGCCCGCTCTGCAACCTGCTCAGCCACTTTTTTGTTTATCATATGCTCCATCCTTTCCTTATCCGTATCCCACAGTCGCCGTCAGGATTCGGCAATTCGAACCTGGACTTCTTTCTCCGCGAGAGCCAGCATTACCTCCGGCGGTATCCCCTTGTCCGTCACCAAAACGTCCACGGCATCGATATCCGCCACCCGAGCAAAGCTGTCATGCCCGATTTTCGTACTGTCACAAAGCAAAATCCGCTGACCGCCGATGCGCAGCATCGCCCGCTTAACCTCCGCCTGATTCATATCCGGAGTGGTCAGCCCACTCTCCAGAGTCAGCCCGTTGGTTGCCAGAAAGGTCTTGTCCACCCGCAGGCCCGACAACGTTTCCAGCGCCACCGGCCCCACTGTGCAATGAAAGCCCTTGCGCAAAGCGCCGCCGGTGAGTATCACCGCAGCATCCGACTGTTCTTCCAGCAGGGAGGCGATGCGGCAATCGTTTGTCACCACAGTCAGACTCCTTTTCTGCGCTATCCTAGCCGCAAACGCCTCCATCGTTGTGCCGGTGTCAATGGCGATAGTGTCGCCGTCCTTCACCAGCTCTGCGGCCCGAGCTGCGACGGCCTCCTTCAGTTCACGGTTTTTGACCGCTTTCTGCTGGCTGTTTTGCTCATAACCCGTCCCCACGTTGGATATCGCTCCCCCATGGGTGCGCTTGAGCAGGCCCCTTTCCTCCAGTTCGTTGAGGTCATTGCGGATGGTGGCCGGCGACACCGTGAAATAGTCGCACAGCTCCGGCACCAGCAGCTTGTGGCGCTGGCCCAGTAGTTCCACAATCCGCGCCTGCCTTTCCTCCGCGAATAAAGGCTCCTTGAACATTGGTTTTCCTCTCTTTCCGATGGCCGCCTTGCGTATAGAACGGTGTTAATTTGCCTGTTGTTTATTAATATTTATTATTTTTTATTATTGTATCATGCGAATTGTAACCTGTCAATGACGCATAGGTCAAAAATCGGCAAGTGCCTAAGCAACACCGTCGCCAGGAAACAACTGCGCGTACACGAATATGCCGAGTGGAAATCACGGCACGGAACAGATAGGCCGGTATACGCAGTTGGCCGAACAGCTGACAGGCTCCTGAAAAGCCGGCGGACGCCTGCCAGAACGAGCAGGCGGCAGGTACCTTCGAAACCAATAAGACAGGCGGCTAGAAAGTGACCGACGGAAAAAGAGACGCCCGGCTTTGCCGACGAGCGTCTCTTTTTCTAGCGAATGACCTGTATCCCCGCATTCCCTAATCAGTTGGCCAAACCGCTGCGCACGATACTCTTGACCATCATTTTCTGACAAAACACGAACAGCAGAATCAGCGGTATCAGGAACAGCATGACAGCGGCATTGCGCAGAATTGTGGTTTCCACCGAATTTTCACCGAGGCCTGTCGAGAGCCATCCCCGCATCTCCATGATTTTCATAGGTATCACCGTCTTGGTACTGAGGTAAAGGCTGGGATAGGAGAGATCCGTCCATTGCCAGCAAAAAGAGAAGAGAAATACGGTGGTCATGATGGTGAAAGCGTTGGGCAGAATGACCCTGAAAAACGCCGTAAAGGGTGAGGCACCGTCGATATAGGCGGAATTTTCCAAATCCTGCGGCATTCCCCGGAAGAACTCCCGCAACAGATAAATATACAGCCCTTGCTTGAGTCCCAGGCAGCAGAACGCCGAAATGAACAGCGGGAAAAAGGTATCGATCAAATCCACGGTGAACGGGCCGACCCCCATATACTTGAATCCGAGATACCGCGCCACGCTGGTCACCTGGGGGGGGACAAGCAGCATGATGATCACCATGACAAAGGCCAGGCTGTTGCCCTTGAATTTAAACCGGGCCAAACCGTATGCTACCAGTGTGCTGGAGAACACCTGGATAATTCCCACCGTGACCGAGAGGAACACCGTGTTCCAGGCGGTGGAGGCCAGCTCCATCCCGGACAGCGCCTCCTGCCAATAATGCAGGCTGAAGTGCTTGGGGATCATATTGACGGAGGAATCGTTCAAATCCGCGGGCGACATAAAGGCCATGAGAATTTTAACGATAAAGGGCTTGAGGATAATAAACGCCAGGCCGAAAATGATTACAAACCGGAGGACCTTGCCGAAAAAGGACAGGACAACGGCGCGCTTGTTCTTGGCGCGGAATGTACGTTGGGACATGTTTTCCGTCTCCTTCCTCAATCGTTATAGCGTACGAGACGCGAAACCAGCAGGCCCAGAATTCCCAGTATCACCGCTATGCAAGCGAGATAAATCATGTACATCGCATTGGCGTAGGCGTATTGGTTTTGCCCGAAGGCCAGCTCCTTAATATAGCTGAACAGCGCGCTGTCGTCCTTGGTAAAGGCATCCACCACCGTATAAATGAAACAGACGGCGATTTGCGGGCTGACCATGGGGATGGTGATTTTCCAGAAGGATTCCCACTGGGTACAGCCCTCCACCGAGGCTGCCTCATAGATGGAATCGGGGATCTCTTGCAGCCCGGCCAGGAAGATGAAAATCTGGATGCCGGAGGACTGGATAACCCCGTAAATACCGCTGGCGGCCCCGGAAATAATGCTGATGAGGGCCGGGCTGAAATTGAGGCCCAGCAGCAAATCATTGAGGCCGTTAAGCTGTAGGGAGTCCAGGCTGGTTCCGGTTGACAGAGCACCGCTGCTGGCAAACTCCATGATTTTACTGGTCGTTTCCACCCGGGCCACGATGCCGGTGGCCAGCAGGACGGGAATGAAGAACACCGCCCGGGCAAAGGTGCGTCCACGGAACCGCTGATTCAGCAGGGTGGCGATAAACATGCTGAAAATGGTGATAACCGGAATATTCGTCACCAGCTCCTGCAGCGACATGATCAGATATTTGTTAAACATGGGATTCACCGTCAGGGCCTGCCTGAAATAGTGGAAGCCCGCCGGATTGAGGCGATAGCCCCCCTCTGTGATTTCAATGTCGTTAATAGTAAACTGAAAGGTCTGTATCAGATTGGGGATAAAGATAAAGACCACGCCCAGTATCAAGGGAATGATAAAAACATACCCCACCCTGGCCCGGCGCTTTTCCAGCGTAACTCCCCGACGGGGCCGTTTTTGCCCCGGATTCTTTGTTGCCGTCGTTCGCATCTGCACTCCCCGCTTCCCGTACTTATGTTGCGCCTGCTTCTAGAAGCGCGTAGCCGTAGGGCGCGATTTCCACGCCGTCCACCGTCTCCGGAGCGCCCCCATAGTTGACGATCACCGACACGCCGCCCTCGTAATCCACCCGGTTGAGCCACTTCTCCAGAATGGTGTGGCGCAGTATCCGCCGCCCCGAGAGGGTGTCGTAGAACGACGCCAGCTCCTGATAAATGCTGACCGCATCCTCGAAGGTGTTTTCCACGTTCAACGAATACAGACTGCTCTCATAGACTGTGTTTTTGGCCGCACCATCGTCCTCGGTCATCCAGACAAAATAGGGGACAGCGCCCGTCTCAATGGTCCGCAGCAGGTTCCCGCGGGTATCCGATGCAAGGTTGATGGGGGTCCCCGCGTATTCCAGATAGCCCCGCACCACCTCCGCCACGTCCCCCGGCACGATCTGCCGCAGGCCGGTGACGATGCTGTCCACATCCAGCTCCAGAATACCCAGCAGGGTGCTGACGAAGATCAGCAGCGGGAAAATGGCGAACAGCAGGTAGTAGGTCAGGGCTGCGCTGTCCCGTGCCACGTCATGGAGATAGTACCGGCGGATCATCTGCGCCG
>CAKTXU010000172.1 GCA_934630995.1 uncultured Eubacteriales bacterium | reverse complement strand
TCCGGATACAACCGCCTTCCCTTGTCGGTGGGATAGACCCGCAGCTGCCGCCGATCCGTCTCTCCGGGTACGCGCCGGATGAAGCCTTCCTCCTCCAGCGCCGCCACCCCGCGGGCGACGTTGCTTTTGTTTACATAAATCATCCGGGCCAGTTCCTCCTGGGTGATGCCGGGATTTTCACAGATTTTCAGCAGATAGGTCTGCTGGTAGCCGCCCAGGCCCTCCCGCTCCAGCGCCTCGGCCCGGTACAGGGTCGAGCAGCGGGAAATGCATTTGATGGACGCCATCAGGCTCGACAAATCCCATCGCCTCCAACTGGTTGCGTGCGCAACTAAATTGAGAATAGCATACCACAGTTTGCCGGTTTTGGCAAGATGAAACGGCCCGGAACGATACCGTTCCGGGCCTCAGCCTACAGAAAAGCCGCAGGCGCCTGCACTCATACCTCCGCGCTGTCCGCGAACTGGGAATTATAAAGACGGGCGTATTCTCCCCGCCGCGCCATCAGCACGTCGTGGGTGCCCTGCTCGACGATCCGGCCCTCCCGCAGCACGAGGATGAGATCGGCGTTGCGGATGGTGGACAGACGATGGGCAATGACGAAGCTTGTTCGTCCCCTCATGACGGCGGACATAGCTTCCTGGAGCATCCGCTCCAGCCGGGTATCCACCGAAGAGGTCGCTTCGTCCAGTATCAGTATCTGCGGGTTTTTCAGGAGTGCCCGGGCAATGGTCAGCAGCTGCTTTTCTCCCTGGGATATGTTTCCTCCCTCCTCGTCGATGACCATGTTGTAACCGTCGGGAAGGGTGCGGATAAAGTGGTGGACATTGGCGGTCTTGGCCGCTTCTATGATCTCGTCCTTCCGGGCGTCCAGCCGCCCATACCGCAGGTTGTCATAGATGGTGCCGGAAAAAAGCCAGGTATCCTGCAGCACCATGGCGAAAAGGGACCGCAGCTCCTCCCGGTCATAGTCCCGGATATCCACGCCGTCCACAAGAATGGCGCCCTCGGTGACGTCGTAGAATCGGAGCAGCAGGTTGATGAGGGTGGTCTTCCCCACCCCGGTGGGTCCGACGATGGCCACCATCTGCCCGCTCTTCACCGCCAGATCGAAGTCCTTGATCACCAGATTTCCCGGGTCGTAGCCGAAGCTGACATGCCGGAAGGTCACCTCGCCCCGCACGGGGGACGGCAGTGCCGCCGGTATCTCCGCCGGCCTCTCCTCCTCCTCATCCAGGATTTCAGACACCCGGCTCATGGCGGCAAAGGCGGACTGGATTTGGGAGGACCTCTGCGAAACCTGGGAAACCGGGTCGTTTACCTGCCAGATATAGCGGATGAAGGCCTGCAAATCCCCGAGCTTCATCCCGCCGCCGATGACGAAAAATGCGCCCGCCACCGCCACGCCGCCTATGGTGAGGTAGGTGACCAGGGAGATGAGCGGCGACATCAGAGAGGAGATGAACTGGGCGGAAAAGGCATGCCCGCGCAGGATGTCGTTGAGGCCCTTGAAGCGGGATACCGCCTCCCCTTGCTGGTTATACAGCAGTATCTCGTTAAAGCCGGTGTACATTTCGGTGATGGCCCCGTTGAGATTTCCCAGGGCGTCCTGCTGCGCCTTGAAACGCTTTTGGCTGAGTTTTACCACCACCCGGGTCACCAGCAGGCCCAGCGGAATGATCAGCACCGCCCCCAGGGCCAGCTGCCAGCGGATGGCAAACATCATGGACAGGGCCAGCAGGATGGTCAACACCCCGCTGATAACCTGCATCAGAGTCTGCTGCAGGGCGTTGGAAATGGTATCCACATCGTTGGTGATGCGGCTGAGGACATCGCCGTAGAGATGGGTGTCGAAATACCGCACCGGCAGGCGGCGGATTTTCGCCTGGACAGCCGACCGCATATCCCGCATGGAATGCTGAATGGCGTTGGTGAGCAAAATTGTCCCCACCGACTGAAACAACATCTTTCCCACATAGATACAGGCCAGCGCCGCCAGAATGCGGAGGATCACGTCGAAATGGACCCCCGCCCCCTCGAAACCCGCCAGAATACCCTTGGCATCGGCGGCCAGCTGGGTGGTGATCATCCCCTCCACCTTGGGCGCGACGACAATGGCCACGATGGTGAGCACCTGCATCAGGAGCGCGCCCAGCAGTCCCGCTTTGTAGGGAGCGATGAAGGGCCCCAGAAGGCGCAGCGTCTTTCCCACGCCCTTTTTGTTCGGCTTAGACATGAGCCAGTTCCTCCTCGCTGAGCTGAGACACGGCTATCTCGTGATAGACAGGGCAGCTTTGCAGCAGCTCCCGATGCCGGCCGATCCCTTCCACCCGGCCTTCGTTGAGCACCACGATATGGTCGGCGTCCAGGATGCTGGAAATCCGCTGGGCCACAATCATCACGATGGCATCCCTAGTTTCCCCCTTGAGGGCTTGCCGCAGCCGGGCATCGGTGGCAAAATCCAGAGCGGAAAAAGAATCGTCGAACACATAGATGGAGGGATGGCGGATAAGTGCCCGGGCAATGCACAGCCGCTGCTTCTGCCCGCCGGACAGGTTGGTGGCGTTTTCAGTCACCGGCTCCTCGAAGCCGCCCTTTTCCATGATGAAATCATAAGCCTGGGCGGTTTTGGCGGCAGCGGTCAGCTCCTCCTCCGAGGCATCTTTTTTCCCGTAACGCAGATTTTCCGCGATGGTGCCGGAAAAAAGCATGGCCTTCTGCGGCACGAAGCCGATGGCGTCCCGCAGGGATTCCAGGGAATAGTCCCGGATATCCGTCCCGTCCAGGGTAATCCGGCCCTCGGTGACATCGTAGAACCGGGGCAGCAGGTTGATGAGGGTGCTTTTTCCCGAGCCGGTGCTGCCGATAAAGGCAATGGTTTCCCCCCGGTTCACCTGGAAGGACACGTCCTTGAGCACCGGCTCCTCCCCGTCGGGATAGACGAAGGTCACATGCTCGAAGGCCAAGGCCTGCACCCCGCCCTCCGTCCGGCGGCCGGAGGTCTTGTCTTCAATATCATTTTTGCTGTCCAGCACCGCCTTTATCCGTTTGGCGCTGACCGCCGCCCGGGGATACATCATGAACACCAGACAGAACAGCATGAAGGAGAACATGGCGTGAAAGAGATACTCCATAAAGGATACCAGCTGCCCCACCTGCAGGGTGGAGGCGGCGATTTGGTTGCTGGCCACCCAGAAAATCGCCAGCGCCGCCAGATTCATCAGGAAGAAAAAGACCGGCTGGGTCAGGGACATCAGCTGTTTGGAATAGCCGGTGTAATCCTGGTTGGCCTCCCCAAAGCGCGCCTGCTCATGCGTATCGTTTCCGAAGGCGCGTATGACCCGGATACCGCTCAGGTTTTCCCGGGAAATCCGGTTGAGGGTGTCCAGAGCCCCCTGCTGCTTTTCGCTGAGAGGACCGGAAATCTTGCCCACCAGCAGCACCCCCAGAACGATGAGCGGGATGGTGGCCAGAATAATGAGGGACAGCGGCACCGAGGTACGGATGGTCATGGCGAAGCTGACCGCCAGCATCACCGGGGTCAGCAGGGCGGTGCGCAGCAGGACGTTGACAAACATCTGAATTTGGAAGGCGTCGTTGTTGGTCCGGGTAATCATGGAGGAAGTGCCGAACCGGTGGAATTCCGTATGGGAAAAGCTCTGGGCTTTGGCGAAAATATCGTTGCGGATATCCCGGGTGATGCTGGTGGAGATTTTGGCGCAGCAATACCCCAGCAGGATGGTGCCCGCCACCCCGACCACCGAGATGACGGCAATCACGCCGCCCATACGCAGCAGGTAACCGCCGTCCTCCCCCGCCACTCCGACGTCGATCATTTTGGCCACGATGGAGGGAATCCCCAGCTCCACCAGAGCGAAGCCGAACACCGACAGGATGTTCAGCAGCACCAGGCCCTTATATGCTTTCAGATACCGCAGTATGAGCCGCATGAAATGTCTTCCTTTCCGGGGATTCCCCCGCTCCGAGCTTTCCCTGTCTTGACAAATACAGGGCGTTCGATTAGCATAGCATATAAGGTAACCTTATAGTCAAGAGGTTTTTTAAAAAGCAGGCGAAAGAAGGGGCGGACGATGCAGGAAAAATATCTGACGACCGGAGAATTTGCGAAAATCTGCGGGGTGGAGAAGCACGTGCTTTTCCACTATGAGGAAATCGGTCTGTTTGAGCCCATGATTCGGCTGGATAACGGTTATCGCTTTTATTCCTATCATCAATACGACACCTTCGTGGTCATCCGCACCCTCAAGAGCCTGGGCATGTCCCTGCGGGATATCAAGGTGTATCTGCAAAACCGGACGCCGCCGCTGTTTCTGGAGCTACTGGCGGAAAAAGATCGGGAGCTGGAACGGGAAATTCAGCGGCTCCGCCATATCCGCCGGACGGTAAGCAACATGCGGCGGCTGACCGCCGGCGCCCTGGAAGAGGGCGGGGACGTGCGTCTGGAAAGCCGTCCGGAAACCGCGCTGCTGCTCTCCGAGGATATGGAAAATTCCACCGACAGGAGCTTCGCCACCTTTATGGAGCAATATGTGGCCTTCTCCCGGGAAAACCACGTGGCCATGCAGGAATTTGTCGGCAACATGATCACCATCGACAATCTGAAGCGGCAGGATTACCTGAACTTTTCCCACTTGTTCGTGTATCTGGACGGCACCGAGGAGATGGCTGCCGGTCCCCGGCTGTCCAGGCGGCCGGCCGGCCGATTTCTCTGTGCCCGCCATACCGGCCCGTATGAAACGATTCCGGACACCTACCGCCGGATGCTCGCTTATGCGGACGAACACGCTGTCCCCCTGGGGAAATACGCTTATGAAGAGTATCTCATCGCCGATATCGCGCAGCGGGATGCCGCAGGCTATGTGACCCGCCTGCTGCTGGAAACCACACTGGAACCATAAAAACGGCCGGACGGGGCGCCTTTAACCGCCCCGTCCGGCCGATTTTATTTCTTCTCAAATTCCCGCCTGACTTCCGCCTTCCGGCAGGACGCCGCGAAGGGATTG
>CAKTXU010000171.1 GCA_934630995.1 uncultured Eubacteriales bacterium | reverse complement strand
CCTGAATAGATGTGGTTCATGCGCCGGGGGGCGCATCCTTGTCGGGGCAGAACCCCTCCCACGTTCCGGCCTTACGGCCCGATGCGTTTACTGGGAAATCACTTCTACCTGGTCGAGCTCCAGCTCCACCGGGGTTTCCCGGCCGAACATGGAAATCGTCAGGCGGACCTTGTTTTTGTCGAGATCCAGCTCGTCCACCACACCGGAGAAATTCTCCAGCGGGCCGTCGATGATACGGACCATGTCGCCCACGCTGTAATTGACCTCGATCTCCCTCTTTTCCACCCCCAGGGCGGCGACCTCCTCCTCGGTGAGGGGGATAGGCTTGCCGTTGGGGCCGACAAAGCCGGTGCAGCCGCGGGTATTGCGGACCACATACCAGGAGTCGTCGGTCATCACCATTTTCACCAGGACGTAGCCGGGGAATATCTTCCGCTCGACCTCGCGCTTTTTGTTGTCCTTGATTTCGGTGACGGTTTCGGTGGGAACGCGAATTTCATGGATCCAGTCATGAAGCTTCCGGTTCTCGACAATTTTTTCCAGATTGGTGGCTACCTTGTTTTCGTAGCCGGAATAGGTATGCACCACATACCATTTTGCCTCGTCAGACATCGCCAATCCTCCTTGCACTTAAGAGCCGCAAGGGATTAGCCCAGCGACAGCATGAGTTTCACCAGCGCCGACAGCCCAAAATCGACCACGCAGATGATGACGCCGAGCACGGCGCACATGGCGAGCGTCACGCCGGTGTTGCGCACCACGGTGGGGAAGGTAGGCCAAACGATCTTCTTGAATTCCCCTTTGGTATCCCGGAAGAATTTGACGAACTTTTTCCCCAGGCCGGGTCCCTTTTTCTTGGCGGACTTGGCGTCCTTGCCGGTTTTATCGCCCTTGCCGGTTTTATCCGGCCTATTCGATTTTTCCGTATTTTCGTCCTCGAGCTCATCGAGTTCCTCCTCGGGGACGAGCTTGTCGTCAGCCATTGCGAACCCTCCTTTTCGTCACGGGGCCGGGCCCCGCGTGGAAATGTCCTTTTCTTACTTGGTTTCCCTGTGAAGCGTGTGCTTACGGCAGAAACGGCAATACTTGTTCATTTCCAGCCGATCCGGATCGTTCTTCTTGTTTTTCATGGTGTTGTAGTTGCGCTGCTTGCATTCCGTGCAGGCCAGGGTGATTTTGACTCTCATAACGGCACCTCCCGATAGTCGGAAATTTGTTCAGCCTCCCTCACAAAGGGGGGATCCTCATGCCCAAAAAAGGGCACAAAAAAATAAACCCCTTTTGGAGGTATCCTTACTATAGCACACATTTTCAAGCCGGTCAAGCAAAATTTGCAAAAAAGCGGCGCTTTTTCCCCGCTTTCCCCGGTTGCACTCTCTCCCCGCGTGTGATATGATAACCCTTGCCCCATTTATTATAGTATTAAGTCGTTTCGTGCTGTCATATACATGGAAAGCGGCCCTTTGAGCGGCCGCATGGCGGGCAGAGTATTTGAGACGTTTGGAAGTGGATATCTTGGAAACTGGCAGCTTATTCGGAAGGGCGGGACAATCGTGATGGATAACCGCCCCATCGGGGTTTTCGATTCGGGGCTGGGGGGGCTCACCGTGGTCCGTCAGCTCGTACGGGCCATGCCGGGAGAGGACATTGTCTATTTTGGAGACACCGGCCGGGTTCCCTACGGCACCCGCAGTCTGGAAACCATTGAAAAATATGCGCGGCAGGACTGCCGCTTTCTCATGGGCAAGGACGTCAAGCTGATTATCGCCGCTTGCGGTACCGTCAGCTCGGCTGCCCCCCATGTGCTGACCGGTCTGCCCCTGCCCGCCTTCGGCGTGGTGGAGTCCGCCGCCGATGCGGCCGTAGCGGCCACTAAAAACGGCCGCGTCGGTGTCATCGGCACTGCCGCCACCATCCGTTCAGGCGCTTTCGCACGCCGGATAGACAGGACCGCGCCGGGTACGGCTGTATTTCAGGAGGCCTGCCCTCTGTTCGTTCCCCTGGTGGAAAACGGCTGGATATCGCCTGACGACGATGTGACAAGGCTGACCGCCCGGCGGTATCTCCTGCCCCTGATAGAAAAAGGGATCGACACCTTGATTCTGGGCTGTACCCATTTTCCCCTGCTGACGCCTATTCTCTCCGACATCATGGGGCCGGATGTCACCCTCATCGACGCCGGGCAGCAAGCGGCGATGGCCTGTGCCCGGCGGCTGACAGCGTCCGGCTCCCTCAATCTGACAAAACGCACCGGCTTCTGCCGCTTTTATGTCAGCGATCAGCCGGAGGGCTTTTCCCGGGTGGCGGAGATGTTTCTGGGCTGCCGCGTGGACGGGGAGCTGGATATGGTGGATATGGACGCTTTGGACGGGATCGGCTCCCTCGTATGATATGACTGCAGGAAAGGACACGGCGAAAACCATGGAAGTATGGATATCCATCACCGGTACGCAGCGGACCGGTGAGGAAAGCGACACGATAGAACTCACCACCGCCGGAAGGATGGAGAAAACCGATGACGGCTGGCTGCTGACCTATAAGGAAAGTGAAACCACCGGCATGGAGGGGGTGCTCACCTCTCTCCATATCAGCGACAAGGGCGTGATGCTTGAGCGCAGCGGAGCGATGAATTCCCTGTTGGTGCTGGAAAAGGGGAAGCGTCACCTTTGCAGCTATGAAACCGGCTACGGCTGCCTGACCATGGGGGTTTATACCCGGGAGCTCCACAACCGGCTGGAAAAATCCGGCGGGGAGCTGGAATTTGCCTATACCTTGGATATCAACTCGGATATGACCTCCAGTCACAACGTTCATCTGACCGTGAGGCAGACCGAGGCCTATCCGCAATAAATCGTCCGACGTATCCGTCATAGGAGGTCAAACCGATATGCCCACAACCGTCAATCAAGCCGAGGAACAGCTGCGCGAGGCCATCCTCGCCGCCGCCGGGGAGGCGGTGGCCGCGGGAGAACTGCCCGCCGAGCCCATCCCGGCCTTTACCGTGGAGGTGCCCGCCGACCGGGCCCACGGAGATTTTGCTGCCAACGCCGCCATGGTGTCCGCCCGCGCCTTTCGCCAGCCGCCCCGCAAAATTGCGGAAACCCTTCTGCGCCATCTTTGCCTGGAGGGCACCTATCTGGAGCGGGCGGAGGTGGCGGGGCCCGGCTTCCTCAATTTTTTCCTCTCCCCCGCATATTACGGCGCGGTGGTGGACGAGGTACTCCGAGGCGGACAAGCCTACGGACGATCCGATTACGGCCGGGGAAAAAAGGTGCTGGTGGAATTCGTATCAGCCAATCCCACCGGCCCGATGCATATCGGCAACGCCCGGGGAGGCGCCATCGGGGACGCCCTTGCCTCGGTGCTGGAGGCCGCGGGGTACGGTGTCGCCCGCGAATTTTATATCAACGACGCGGGCAATCAGATAAACAAGTTCGGCCTGTCCCTGAGCCTGCGGTATCTGGAGCTGTATCAGGACGGCATAGAAATGCCGGAGGACTCCTATCACGGTCAGGACATCATTGACCACGCCAAAGCCTTCGCCGCCCTGCACGGAGACAAATACGTCGGCGAAAACGAAGAGGTCCGCCGCCGGGCTCTGGTGGAATACGCCCTTCCCCTCAATGTCGAAGGGCTGGAACGGGATCTGCTGAAATACCGTATCCGCTACGACTGCTGGTTCCGGGAAAGCGCCTTGCATGAAAACGGCGAGGCCCGGCGGGTGGTGGACATGCTGACCGAGCGGGGTTATACCTATGAGAGCGAAGGCGCCGTCTGGTTCCGGGCCACCGATTTCGGCGCGGATAAGGATTTCGTCCTGGTCCGCTCCAACGGCTTTCTCACCTATGTGGTGCCGGACATCGCCTATCATTACAACAAGCTGGTCACCCGGGGCTATGACAAGGCCGTGGATGTTCTGGGGGCGGATCACCACGGCTATGTTCCCCGGCTGAAGGCCGCCCTGCAGGCCTTGGGCATCGATCCGTCCCGGCTGGATGTGGTGCTGATGCAGATGGTGCGGCTCATCCGGGACGGCGAGGTGGTCAAGGCCTCCAAGCGCTCGGGCAAGGCCATCACCCTGGTGACCCTTCTGGAGGAAATCCCCATCGATGCCGCCCGCTTCTATTTCAACCTGCGGGAGGCCAACTCCCAATTCGATTTCGACCTGGATCTGGCCATCGAGCAATCCGCTTCCAATCCCGTCTACTACGTCCAATACGCCCATGCACGGATTTGCTCCATCTTCAAGAATCTGGCCGCCGAAGGGATGGCGCCCCGCCCCTGTTCTTCCGGAGAACTCGGCCTGCTGGCCGCGCCTGAGGAAAAGGCGCTCATACGGAATCTGGGCGCCTTTACCGGTGAGATCATCGCCGCCGCCAAGGACTACGATCCCTCACGGCTCACCCGTTATTGTCTGGAGCTGGCCTCTCTGTTTCACAAGTTCTACAACAGCTGCCGGGTCAAGGGAGAGGACGAACCGCTGATGCAGGCCCGCCTAGCCCTGTGCGGCGCCGCCCGCATCATCCTGCGCAACGCCCTGGAGCTTCTCAAAATCACCGCCCCCGAAACCATGTGACCCATCCGGGAGAAAGGAAAGGAATCGCAATGGAACTGCCCTGGAAACTGCCGCTGCTGCTGGACGGTGCCACCGGCACCACCCTGCTGGGGGCGGGCATGCCTGCCGACGCCTGTGTGGAGGACTGGGTCCTCTCCCATCCGGACGTGCTCCTGGAGCTGCAAACGGCCTATGCCGGCGCCGGCTGCGACGTGCTGTATGCCCCCACCTTCGGGGCCAATCGCGTCAATCTCCGCCGTCATGGCCTGGAGGGCCGCATCCGGGAGATGAACCTGGAGCTGGTGGCTCTGACGCGTAAAGCCGCCGGTGATCGCTGCCTGGTGGCTGGGGATATGACCTCCACCGGCCTTCTGGTCGAGCCCTTCGGGGACGCCTCCTTTGAGGAACTGCTGGCCGTCTACGAGGAACAGTCCGGCCTGCTCAAAGAAGCGGGGGCGGATCTCATCGTCTGCGAAACCCTGAC
>CAKTXU010000170.1 GCA_934630995.1 uncultured Eubacteriales bacterium | reverse complement strand
ATCCACACGCATATGTTACAATATATACCAACCAGACTAAAGACGAAGTGAAAATCAAGTATCGGCTTCATGGGTCTGCTATCATGCAAGACGTCGTTTACGGGACAGGTAAACGGCGTCTTTTTCTATGTTCAGCAGCTTTTCTCTTCCATAAATTCCTTAATAGAATCCAGAAGCAGCTCTATGGACGTATTCTTCGGCACGACGGGATTATCCAGAATATAGTCGACCGACACCTGATAAAAAGCGGAAAGCTTCAGCAGCATATCGATACCCGGTTCCGACTTTCCGGACTCATAATAGGCATAGGTAGAGCGGTTAATCTCCAGTTTATCCGCCAGTTCCTGTTGGGATAGGTGTTTTTCCTCCCGCAGCTTTCGCAACCGTTTCGCATAATCCATAAACAGACGCCCCCCAAATAAATTAATAAAGTTGAATTTGAAATGTTAAAATTTTAAAATAAAACTAGTGAGTTTATAACTGTATAAATAATTATTCGTCCAGTTGATTTTAACACACCTGAGTTTTGTTTACAATAAAAACAAAAAACAACAGGGCGGTGAGGCGGTTGATACTAGATTACAAAAAAATAGGTGAACGCATCAAAAAACTTCGGAAGAAGCAGGGAAAGACGCAGCGTTTTATCGCGGATGCGATCAATAACAGTGTCCAGCACGTCAGCAATATTGAAAATGGGAATACCAAGCTGAGTCTGATCGCGCTCATCAACATAGCCAATGCTTTGGAGGTCACGACGGATGTTCTTCTTTGTGATTCCACCTACAAATCAAAAGCGGTATTACACGACGACCTGGCGGAGCTGCTGGAGGTAGCCGACGATGACGACGTCCGCCAAATAGTGGCTTATGCCCAATTCTGGATGGAGACGGGCAGAAAAATCAATCGGAAGGGTGAGTGAAAGCTTTATTCACCGGTTTATGACGCGGTAGTGTCCTTTCTCCTTTCCGAGTGCGGAATCCCATGTGAAGCCCTTTTGACATCCACTCAATGTCATTCATGGTGTATTTTACCATATGATATTTTTGTTGGCAATTATAAAATGTCAAAAAGGAGCGATGGCCGTGTTTAAAAACAGGAATAAGGATGGGACACTGAATATCAGCGGCATACGGATAGCCGCATTGCGCAAGGCTTTGCGGCCCAAGGTTTCCCAACGGGCACTGGCGGAAAAGCTGCAGCTCGAGGGCGTAGACCTCGACAAGAACGCCATTCAGCTGATCGAAAGCGGCAAACGCTTTGTGACGGATATCGAGCTGAAGGCTTTGGCGAAGGTTTTGAAGGTGTCTGCGGACGATTTGCTGAAGTGATTTGTGAAGAACAGTCATGATGGCGGTTCCAATATGCGTGGATAATATGAAACAAAAAAACCGGCCGCGATTGTCGTCGCGGCCGGTTTTTACGGAGTATGGTAGTTTTATTTGACGTCCCTGCGGCAGAAGCTGTCCCGAGCAATCCATAGGAAGCAGACCAGATAAACGAGGAGGACAATCACGGATAACGGCAGGGTCATGGAGGGATCCACCGTTCTGACGGAAGAGCCGGTCATCATACCCATCATGGAAACAGCGGAGGGAGTGGGAAGATAAATCGACAGGTCCGTATTGCAGAAGAAGAGGAATTTGGCGCCGGGCACCACGATGCTGTTGAGGCTGCTCAGAATGGCGGTGAACATGCTGCCCCCGAACATCAGCAGGATGGAGACGGCGATGGCCACAGCCCCCTTCCGGGTGACGGCGGAGAGCATATACGCCAGAGCGCCGAAGACCAGGATGGGCAGCAGATTGAGCAGATACTTCATCAGCACGAACAGGAGATAGGGTATCCGGACCACGGAGCCGAAGAGGGAGAGCACCTGCATGGACGCTATCCCCTGGAACCCATAGAGGACGCCGCAGAAGAGGAAGGATACCACGAACATCGCGCCCAGGGCGATGAGGGTGATCTCCAGCAAAAGCAGCGCCTTGGCCCAGAAGATCTCCCGCCGTTTATGGGGGGTGATGAGCAGCAGCTTGACGGTGCCGCTGCTGAACTCCCCGGCAATCATGCCGCCGGCCATCACCATCAGAATGATGGATATCAGGCTGAGGGAGGAGGCGGAGGAATCCAGCAGGCCCATGAAGGAGTCGGACGCCACCGGCTCGGCGTTTGTGCGCAGCTGCTCGACGTACACGTTGATGTCCTGCTGGAGAGTGGCGCGCGACTGGCTGCTGAGAACCCGTCCGTCGGTATTCTCCCCCCGCAGAAGGCTCAGCCGGTTGTTCTGGATTTTGGTCAGGTTGTTGTTTTTCCAGGCGTCCTCCGGCGTCTGACGGCTGTTATAGCCGTAATAATACTGCAGGCTGGTGGACAGGGGCTTGACGCCGTAATCCAGCTGCATCTGCAGCACCTCCCGGGCAACCTGCCGCTCCTCCCCGGTTTCGGGAAGCTGATAGTTCAGCAGGATGGAGATAAGCCCCGAGTTTTCACCCTCTTCCAACAGCTTCATCTTCTGCCGGACAAGCTCCCGCCAGTCGTTTTTGTCCAGAATGCTCTTGAACACATCCGCCTGCGCCTGATACTGGGCAATCATCGGATCGGGGCCGCCTTCCTTCAGCTCCAGGTCGGCGATGTTTGTCAGCGCCGCGTAATAGGCGGTCACGACATCCACCCGCCAGTCGCTGGGCTCGATGCGGTTCTCGGAAAGATAGGTGAATTTTTCGATGTCGTAACGCAGGCTGTTCTGATACTGTGGATCCTCCTGCGCGTTGTTGTTGAGCTCCCGCTGGCTGTTTTGAATTTCCTGCGTATACCGGTCCTCCCAGTCCATCCCGTAGGAATAGCGGGACATCTGATAGTAGCTGAACTTGGTGATGCCCAGTGTCAGGAGGGAGAAGGCGAGGATGACGCCGATGAGGATCCAGGTGGAGACCTTTTTGTACTGCTTGAGCCGTTCGTTTTTCAGCAGATTACCCAACGATATTCCCTCCCCCCGTGATTTCCATGAAGCTCTGCTCCAGGGACTGCCCCACGGCGCTCAGGCCGTAGATATCGATTTCCTGTGCCATCAGGCCGCGGTTGATGCCGGGCAGCTCGGTCTCGGAAACATGGAGATCCACATAGCCCGCCGCTACCTCGCCCACCCGTCCGGGATAGGCCTCCTGGAGCCAGGCGAGTGCCCTGTCCAGAGGACGCAGGATATAGCGGTAGGTCCCCGCGCCGGCGGCGCTCTGGGCTATCAGCGCCTCCATGGAGGCGACCCGGAGCAGCTCGCCCTGGTTGATGATGCCCACGCTGTCGCACATGAGCTGCATCTCCTGCAAAATGTGGCTGGATACCAGCACCGACAGGTTCTGGGAATGGGCCAGGTTTCGCAGCAGGTCGCGGAATTCCTTGATGCCCGCCGGGTCCAGGCCGTTGGTGGGTTCATCGAGAATCATGATTTTCGGGCTGTGGAGCAGGGCCTGCGCCACGCCCAGCCGCTGCTTCATGCCCAGGGAATAGGATTTGAATTTTTCCCGGATGCGCATCTGCATCCCCACCAGCGCCACTACCTCGTCCACCCGGGAGGGGGCTGCGCCGCAGGCGCGGGCCTGGATCATCAGGTTGTCGTAGCCGGACAGGTAGCCGTACATGTCGGGGTTTTCCACGATGCCGCTGATGTTGCGCATCGCGGCCTTGAAATCGGTTTCAATGTCGTGACCATCCACCAAAATGGTGCCGCTGTCGATGGAGAGCAGGCCCAGAATCATTTTGATGGTGGTGGTTTTGCCGGCCCCGTTGGGTCCGAGAAAGCCGAATATTTCCCCTTCCTTCACGGAGAAGGAGACGTTTTTCACCACAGGACGGCTCCCAAAGGATTTGCAGACGTTCTGCAGCACAAGAATATCGCTCATCAGCCTACCACCTCCACTTGGATATCGCCGCGGGAATAGCTGCCGATATCGCTGATACGGTAGATTTTCCATTCCCCATCGATTTTTTTGCAGGTCAGGGAGAGATAAAGGCTCTGATTCTGCTTACCCTCCACCACCTCGAGCTTCTGGGGCTTGCCGTTTATTTCCACATAGCCCTTGCTGTAGTCGTAGAACAGCCCGGCGGCGACATAGTCGTAGGTGGCGCTGAGGGTGGCGGTGTCTCCGTCGATGGAGCAGTTGAAGCTGGACTTTTTGTCCCCCTGATAGGATAATCCGGTTATCCTTTCCTCGCCGCCCGCCCTGTAAATATAGGTGTCCGTGAGCTTTTGGGCCGCGCCGTCCAAATAGGCCGATTCCTTGACGAAACAGGCCTCCAGCTTGCCCTTGATGCGGTCGCGCTCCGCTTTTTTGGCGTCTTCGGTCTGCAGGGCCGTGATTTGCTCGTCGCTGAGAACCTGCGTCTCCTCATACAGGCTGCGTACATCACCGGCCAGGGTGCGCAGGGCCTGCTTGTCGGACAAGAGCATCAGCTGGGTGATCAGGACATACACAATGACGCCCGCCAGCAGGACCATGGAAACGATAAAGCCGCGGTTTGTTCGCTTCCAAAAGGACTTGGTTTTCAATGGCCGCCTCTCCTTTTCTAGTTTATGGAAAACTTCGCATGGGCCTATCATACCACTCCCCGTTCCGGCTGAACAGGCGCTTCATCATTTCTTCATCAACTCTTAAATTTTGAAAAAACCGCCGGTGGGCCTTGAATCGCGCGGGAGAGGCTGTTATGATAATGAAAAGAGCACGGTAAATGATAGAAGGAGGCTTTTTTCATGGGTGAAAACAATGGAACGGCAAAGGTTATCTGTATACTGGACTATGTGGGGATTCTTTTCCTCCTCGGCCTGTTTGTTGAGAAGGATAATCCCAACGTCAAATTTCACACCAATCAAGGACTTATCCTTTTCCTTCTGGAAATTATTCTGGGCGCCGTGGGCATGATCCTCGGCTTTCTGCCCTTCATCGGCGGCCTGCTGGCCAAAATCTGGGGAATCACCTATCTGCTGCCCCTGATTTTCGCCATCCTCGGCATCGTCAACGCCGCGCAGGATCAGTGCAAGCCCCTGCCGGTCATCGGCGG
>CAKTXU010000169.1 GCA_934630995.1 uncultured Eubacteriales bacterium | reverse complement strand
GCTGCCGCCGTCGGTGAGGATGCCGGAATCATCGCCCGTCACGGGCGTCAGCTTGATGTCGTCCAGCTTGACAACCAGGGGCTTTGACTTGTCGGCCGCCTCCTGATTGTAAAAGGCGAAGAACCGGACATGGTTTATCTGGCCGGGCTTCAGGGGATCGGAGTCCTTCTGGCCGGAGGCCAGGGGCAGCTTCACCTTGTTCCAGCCGTTCTGCAGACAGTGGCGGATGTTCAGCTCCACAAGATCCCAGTAAATACGCTGGGTATCCCCGGAAGCGGAGGCGATTTCGATCCGGCCGCGGCTTGTGCTGGAGATCAGGGATACGTCGCTGACATACAGCCAGAATTCCAACTGCATTTTGTCCACGTCCCCGGCGGCCAGGCTCCCGCCCAGGTTGGCCGCCTGGAGATCCAGATAGGGCGGTGCGGCGTCGGCCTTGGTGGCCAGCACGAGAGCGGCGTCCCCCGCCTTTTTGTCCTCGGTGTCCAGGTTGTCCGCGTTCTCGGGAATACAGCCGTTGTCGGTGAGCAGTGTCAGGTTGTCGCCCTTGTCGGACGCCTCGCAGGCGAGAAGGAGCACCTCGCTTGCCTCGGACCGGGCGCTGAAGCCGGCGGCCATCATGGAAACGGATAGGGATAGCGCCAGTGTACAGGAAAGCAGTTTTGATTTGTTCATCGCTTAACCTTCTTTTCTCTATTTTACAGCCTCCGCTGCTTAGCCCTCATCCAGTGCCTGGGACACGTTGTTCTGCACCGATTGTTTCGCATTGCCCTGGGCGTTGTTGACAACGGCGGCGCCGTTGGCGTTGATGACATTGTTGGAGAAATTCACCGCGCCCGTCTGATTGTTCAGAACGACGCCGTCGGTGGAGGAGCTGATGACGTTGCCCGTGGCGTTCACACTCTTGCCGCCGCTTATCTGCAGGCCGGGCGCGTTGCCGGTGGGGAATATCCGCCGGACCGAGTTGCCGGTGAAGGCCACCGAATGGCCGCCTGCAATCCGGACGGTGGCCGCGCCGTTGGAGCGAAGCTCCGTCCCCGATATGGCGGCGAAGCCGTTATAGCCCTCCGCGATTTCGATGGCGGTGCTGTGCGCCCAATAGGTGCCGCCGTTTATAGTGAGATAGGAGCTGTCCTTATCCACGGCGGTCACCTGAATGCCGACGCCGCACAAATCCGCCGAGCAGTTGGACAGGCTTCCCCAGAAGCCGCCCAGGTCGTCCTTGCCGTCAATGAGAAAGCCGATGTCGGCATTGAAGGCAAAGCAATTGGTGGCGCGCAGGTCGTCGTTTTTGGCAAAATGGAAGGCCACCCGCGTAGGACTCTCGCCGATGCCGGGCGCCCACACCTCAATATTGTCCAAGGTGGGGACGTCGTAGGTGCCGCCCACATAAACGCCAGTGTCCTTGCAGTTGACGATGAAAATGTTTTCCAGATTACAGCGCCCCGGGTTATACACGCTGGTGTGCTCATCGTCCGTTTTAATGCCAATCCAGGCGTCGGCAATTTTGACGTTGCTGACCCGTCCGCCGGATGTGGTCAGCATGAACACCGGCTGGGCTTCGCCGCTGAACCGGCATTCCACCTTAATGCCGCTGACCGAGCCGGAGGCGACGTTGAACAGAATCTTATCCGGATTGGTCATCAGGAAGGTGGGCAGCCTGTCGGTGTCGGCGGGAAAGGCGCCGGACACATGGCCGTAGAGCGTCACCGAGGGAAGCTGGATGGTGTCGGTGACCAGGAAGGTCCCCCGGGGGACGTAGACGGGATAGCCGGTGTCCCGGGCCGCCTGTACGGCGTCCTGGATGGCTTTGGTGTCGTCGGTTGTTCCATCCCCCTTGGCGCCGTAGTCAAATACATTGATAAAGGCCGCCGCAGCCTGGGAGGCGGCGGGCACCTTCCCCGGCTGAACAGAGGAGGAGGGGACAGGCGACTGTCCCCGAGTGGTGAACAATACGATGAATCCCGTGACGGACACGATAAGCGCAATCACGGACAGGACGCAGGCGGCCATCATTAAACCCTCTTTTACGTTTTTCATGATTTGTCGTCTCCCGTGTCGCTGCCGTCGTTCTCCGGTTCCGTCTCTTGCGTGCCGTCCGCCGGCCGGAAGAATTTGCGATAGAGGAGGATGCCCCCGACCACTGCGGCGGCAGCCAGCACCACGACGATAATCACCGGCAGTATCCAGCCGGCTCCGCCGCCGTTTTGGTTGCTGTTTTGGCTGTTTTCATTGTTTACGGCCGCGTCCGATCCGTCGGCGCCGCCGGAGGTTATCCCGGAGGAGGCGGCTCCCTCAGTGGACGTTCCAGAGGAGGACGCTCCGTCGGAGGAATCCGGCCCGCCGGAGGAGGAAGCACCGCCGGAGGAGGTCACCGGCGGCTGGGTGCCCGCCTCATTCGCATCCACGATGCGGACGTCGTCAAATTTGAAGGTCAGCGGCTCCCCCTCGCCGGTGCCGACCCCATAGATCCGGACCCAGTTGATTTGGGTGGCGTCGGGCCGGCCCTTGATCTGGCAGTCGGAGAAGGGGATTTTGATATGGTTCCAGCCGGTAGTCAGCTTATTGCCTCCCTCGCCGAACAGCCAGAAATAGTAGACGTTCCGGGTATCGCTGCCGGAGGAGCCCAGCTCCACACGGGATTCGGCCAGATCGGCGATGTCGCTGACATAGAACCAGCCCTCCATCGCCTTATTGCTCACGTCGCCCAAATCGTACAGCTTGAAGGGAAGACCGGACTTGCTCATCATCATGGCCGGGATGTTGGCGCCGCCGCCCTTGGTCACGGCGGCGATGCTGTAGTTGCCTTCCTTGCAATCGGTGTCAAAGATAGGGTACTTGATATTGCCGTCGGTGTGGATATCAAACAGATAGGGATTGGCCGATTCGCCGTCGGAAATGAGGCTCGTCTTTTCCGCTGTAGCCGTACGGAGAGCCACGTAGTCCAACCGGATTTCAATGCTGTCCGCCCCTTCTGCGCAGTAGACGACCAGACGGAAACGGCTTAACTGCTGGAAATTGACGTTCTGGATATTTCCGAGGGCCAGCGGCACCTTGACTTGGTTCCATCCGTTTTTCAGATTGCGGAAATACGCCAGGGTTCCCAAATCGAAGAAAACACGGTTGTCGTCGAGCTCATCGGAGGAGCCCAGCTCAATTCGGGAAAGGCCAGCGTTTGTCGGCAGGCTTTTTATATCCTTTATGTAAAGCCAGAACTCCAGATTATAGAGATCAAAATCAGCCGCGACGTTTATGCTCAGCCCGTTCATCTGCAAATCGAGGTACGGTATACCGCCGCTCTTCGCCCCCATAGCGAAGGAAGCGCTTCCTTCTTTTTTTTCGGCGGTGTCCACCAGCTCGGACGTCACCGACTCATCGCCAAAGGCGCTCACCTTCGCCGCGTCGTCCGGCTCACAGCGGAGCACCGTCACCCCTTCGCTCTGGGCGGCCGCCCTGCCGGGCGCCGCCGTGCTTCCCAGCAGGAGCAGCGCTGTTATCGCCGTTGCTATCCATCGTTTGCCCAAAATGATCCCCCTTTTCTCTATTCACCGACAAGCATGGAGCGCCGCATAAACCTAACATGTCAATATTTCGCTCAACATGACTTATCATTTATCGCCATATTAACATTTTATCCAATGGATTGCAATATGCGGAGGTAGTATTTTGAAAAATTCGTGATTATATAAAATAAATATATATATTTTTTGTTACATTTTTATATATACTTTTTTTGAAAAACCTCTTGATATTTTGAGTGTTTTGGTATAATATTTGATATGTCAATTGGTGAGCTGGAGTTTGATGAGCCGGAGAGGGGACGGTTGTACACCGTTGCCAAATTGTGGTATACTGAATATAAGTTTCATAAAAGAGCGGGCCGGAGGCGGACGGCGGGGATATCCCGGTTTCCGGTTGCCAACTGCGGGGTATCTTTGCTGCGAGCGATCACGCGCGGCGCAGCGCTTGCAGAGTAGACGGATCAATGAATTCCAGAAGGCGGAGGAGTACCATGGAAGCAAAACGGACCACGGCAAAATATGCCGTCATTCAAAACGACATTAAGCAGAAAATTATGGACGGCAGTCTGCGGGCCAATGATAAAATAGAGTCGGAATTCGACTTGATGGATATGTATGGGGTCAGCCGTATCACCGTCGTGAAAGCCTTGTCCGAACTGGCGAACCTCGGCTGGATAAACCGTATCGCCGGTAAAGGGTCTTTCGTCAATGAGAATATCGATTCCCTGATCGGAAGAGCCAAAGAGCCCACCCCCGATCAGCCGCTGCGGCCCGCCGTCGGCCTCATCATGACCATGGTGGAGGATCCCTATTCGACCTCCATCGTCCGGGGCGTTCGGGAATATCTGGAGGAGGCGGGCTATTCCGTCATTCTCAAGATTTCCACCACCCGGGACAATGAAATTTACTGTGTGGAGGAGCTGCTCCGGCTGGGAGTCGCCGGACTCATTATCTTCCCCATCGATTATGAAATCTACAACCATCAGATTCTGAACCTGGTGAACACCCGTTTTCCTTTTGTGCTGTTGGATCGGACGCTGCCGGGAATTCAGACGCATTATGTGGTTTCCAACAACCGCCTGGGGGTTCAACTGGCGCTATCCTATCTCCAGGAGCTGGGACATAAAAACATTTGCTTTTGCACCACGTCGCCCTTTTCCATTCAGCCCATTGCCGAACGCTTCAACGCCTTCAATGAGATACTGTCTTCAGTGGTCAACGACATGAAGCCCTATCTCACCCAAGGAATCCAACAGAATTACGCCGATTTCACCGTCAACAAGGATCTGGTACATATTCTGCACAACCGGATTTGCACCGCCTTTCTGACTGCCGACGCCACCAACGCGATGTATCTCTACGCCACGGCCACCTCCATGGGGCTGCGCGTCCCGGAGGATATTTCCATCGTTTCCTACGACGATCCTCTTCCCGCTTATGGGGATCTGCAATTTTTTACCCATGTATTTCAGGATGGCAGGGAGCTGGGAAAAAGCGCGGCCGATATCCTGCTGCAGCAAATGCACGAGCAGATTC
>CAKTXU010000168.1 GCA_934630995.1 uncultured Eubacteriales bacterium | reverse complement strand
AAATAGAAGCCCTCGACCCACAGACTTCCCGCCGGGATGTCAGTGCGCAGCGCCGCTTCCACCGCAGCCGTCCCCGCCTCGTCAAGATAGGGAAGATCCGCAATCCCTGTGGCCGCATATCCGCGGCATTCCTTCATAGCCCAGCGGAAGGCGGCGATATACGCGTCGGCGCGCGTTCCCTCCAAAGGCTGGGGAGTCTGCAAAATGCCGGACAGATTGTATTGCCTGCCAATGCTCTCAAGCAGTTGCTCGCCGGTGAGGCCTACCGTATCGGTTTCCTTATCGAAGGTGATGTAAAAGGGACGGCTGAAATCAAAGCGGTAGAGGAAAGCGGTACGCTCTCCCACCACGGCGGTCTGCAGGGTTTTTCCGAAGCTGTCCAGCAGCTCCCGCCAGGTCATGCCGGGCGTCACGGCGCGGATTTGCTCCTGCGTCACCTCGGTAACTCCCTCCGTTTCAGCCTGTATCAGGCCGAACAGCCGCTGAAGCTCGTCCTCGCAGTCTTTTTTCAGCGTATAGGCCTGGCTGCCCCTCTGCAGGGTCTTGCCGTCGCACCGCCCCAACAGGACGGTTCCCCGCATGGTGTCAATGGTAAAGGAAATGCCGTCAGCGGCCGCGGGAGAATCGATCTCCTCCAGCTCCATCTCGTCGAATACGCCCACCACCATACTGATGAGCGAGGGGTCCCTGGAAAAATATGTCCGGTCACCCTGACCGCCGTCCTTGGCATAGATAACCAATGGATTCCATTCGGACACGGCCGAGCCGAAATAGGGAGGCTTGCTAAGCGGTTTATCTCTCCGACAGCCCGTCCCCGCCAGACAGAGCATCAGGGCTGTCAACAAGAGCGTTATTCGTTTCATCCATTTTTGCACGGTAACGGTTCCTCCATACAACGGGTATCCATAGAAAAGCGGGGCGCTGCGCCTATGCGTACGCCCCGCTCGAGCCTGTATCACGGGTATCACGATTATTCCGCATCCGGCTCCAACAGCCCATAATCGCCGTCCCGGCGTCGATAGACCACGTTGATTTCCCCGGAATCCATATTGCGGAACATATAAAACTGATGGCCGGAGGTATTCATCTGCAGAATAGCCTCCTCAGGATCCATCGGCTTGACCGGAAAGCTCTTGGAGCGGACCAGCCGGTATTCGGCCTCCTCCTCTTCGGCCGGGAAGCCGTCGGTAAAGGCCCCGGCGCGCAGCCGCTTTTCCAGCCGGGTCTTGTTTTTGCGTATCTGGCGGAGCAGGATATCTATCAGGCGATCCACCGCGTCGTTGGCGTCCTCCGCCGTTTCCTCCGCGCGGAAGACCAGTCCATTGCAGCGGATCGTCACCTCCACGCGCTGTTTCGCAGCGGTTTCCATCGAAACGGTCACATCGGCGGCGGCATCGGCTTCAAAGAACTTATCCAGTTTTGACAGCTTTTTCTCCGTTCGCTCCGTGAAGGAAGGACGAATCGCAACCTTTCTGCCGGTGATGGTGATTTTCATACAATCAGCTCCTATCTATACCGCCCTTTCGAGCGGATTCTACCGATATTTCCCCATAGCGGCGTTTTAGCCTGTTGGATTGGTATCGGTATAGTTTGATTATAGCATGCCGTATGAAAAAAATAAACCGGCCTTTGTGAATAAGAAACGAATAATTTGTTGCTTTTATAAAATACGATGGCTGTGACGGGTGACGTGGCAGCCCACGTTAACCGCCAGGGGCAGTCCGGCAATATGGGTCGGATATGTCTCCACCTGGACCCCCAGAGCCGTGGTATATCCCCCAAATCCCTGAGGCCCGATATCCAGGGCGTTGACCCGGTCGAGCGCGTCCCGCTCCAGTTGTGCGTAAAACGCGTCGGGATGGGGGCGGGTCAGAGGGCGGCAGAGGGCCTTTTTCGCCAGCAGGGCGCACAGCTCGAAATCCCCGCCTATACCGACCCCCAGCACCATAGGCGGACAAGGATTGCTGCCGGCCCGCCGGACAGCGTCTTCTATACAGGAGAGAACAGCGTCCCGATCCGCCGCCGGGGTGAGCATGTATATCCGGCTCATATTCTCACTGCCGAAGCCCTTTGGCGCCACAGTCAGGGACAATCTGTCCCCCTGCGTCAGAACGGTATGCAGCACGGCAGGGGTATTGTCTCCCGTGTTGACCCGACGCAGGGGATCGGCCACCACCGAACAGCGCAGCCTGCCTTCGGTGTAGCCCCGCGCCACGCCGCGATTGACCGCGTCCGCCAGCAATCCGCCGGAGATGTGTACCTCCTGCCCTATCTCGGCGAAAACCACCGCCATGCCTGTATCCTGACAGACGGGGAGGGCGTTTTTCTCCGCCGTCTCCCAGTTCCGCTCCAAATCGCCCAGTATATCCCGGGCCAGCGGCTTGGTTTCCGCCGCCCGGCCGGCCGTCACGGCCTTTTTCACATCCTCCGGCAGCCTCCGATTGGCCTCGATGCACATATCGCGGACGGCGTCCTCTATCTGCTGAACCGGTATCTCCCTCATGATTTTTCCGCTCCTTTGCGGGGAAGGCCCCGCGGTGATAATTATCTCAAATCCATCCCGACGCCTCCGGCGAAAACCATCAGCGGCTTGGCCGCCAGGGTCAGCGGATCGCCGGAAAATAAAACCAGATCGGCGTCCTTGCCCGGGGTGATGGAGCCCACCCGGTCCGCGATGCCGCAGATTTCGGCAGGCGTCAGGGTGACAGCCCGAAGCGCTTCCTCCCAAGTCAATCCCTCCCGCACGGCCAGACCGGCGCACAGAGGCAGATACTGTATAGGCACCACGGGATGGTCGGTGACAATGGCGACCGTCACCCCTGCACGGCGCAGGACGGCCGGGTTTTCCGGCGTCAAATCCCGCAGCTCCGGCTTGGAACGGTCACAGAGCAAGGGACCGCAGAGCACCGGCGCGCCGTCCTCCGCCAGCAGATCCGGCGCCAGATGCCCCTGGGTGCCGTGAACGAGGACATATCGCAGATGGAATTCCCCGGCAATCCGCCGGGCGGTGAACATATCGTCCAGCCGGTGGGCGTGGAAATGGACCGGCAGCTCTCCCCGCACGACGGGCAGCAGTGCCTCGCACTTGGCGTCATAATCCGGCTCGTCCAGATCCTCGTCCTCCGCCGCCAGCGCCTTGTCATGGGCATAGCGAGACGCCTTGGACAGCTGTTCCCGGATGACGGCGGCGGTCCCCATCCGGGTCATAGGGGTCTGGGACTTTTCATTATAGGTGGTTTTCGGATTTTCCCCCAGAGCCATTTTCATCGCGGCCGGAGCCAAGAGAAGCATTTCCTCCATCCGGCGGCCGTAGGTCTTCATCGCGCAGAGCTGCCCGCCCACAGGATTGGCGCTGCCCGGGCCGGTCACCACCGTGGTGACGCCTGCCGCCAACGCCTCTCTAAAACAGGGGTCCAGCGGATTGACCGCATCCAGGGCCCGCAGCTGCGGAGTGGCCGGATCGGTGCTCTCGTTGCCGTCGTCCCCCTCGAAGCCCAGACCGTCCTCCCACATGCCCAAATGGCAGTGGGCGTCGATAAAGCCTGGGAAAAGCCAGCCTCCCGCTGCATCAAGCAGCTCTCCCTCCGCCGGGCAGGCCTCCTTCATGGAGCCGATGGCGGCGATTTTCCCCTCTTCGATTTCCACAAAACCGTCCTCAATGGGCGGCGCGTCGATGGGAAATATCCTGGCGTTGACAATGCGCATACCGGTAACCTCCAACAAACTGCAAAAAGGGGCGGGAGATGATTCTCCGCCCCCTTGTCTATAAAATTGCCCGGACAGGGCGCAGGCAGGCTTACTTGGTCCCCCTGCGGGAGAAGCCTCCGTGCTTGCCGTCCATCGACCGCTTCAGATCCAGCATCTTCTCATCGCTGGTCTGCTTGAACTTGGACATCATATCCTCGAAGCTGCCGCTTTCATTGCGGGAGGACTGCCACTCGAATCCGCCGGGGCGGCCGGGCGACACGGTACGAGGGCGGGCATTGCCTCCCCTGGGCGTCTCCACCGCCTTCTTCATGGACAGGCTGACCTTGCCGTCCTCACCGATGCTCAGAATTTTCACCTTGACCGTCTGGTTCTCCGTGACGTAATCCCGGATTTCCTTGACATAGGTCGGCGCGACCTCCGAGATGTGCACCATGCCGGTTTTGCCGCCCGGAAGCTCCACAAACGCGCCGAATTTGGTGATACCTGTGACCTTGCCCTCCAGAACCGCTCCTACTTCCAACTGCATAAACGCCTATTTTCCTCCCACTTTATCAGTCATGCCAATGGACGCCTATATCCGATCCGGCTCCCGTCAGGAGCCAGGGATCTCCTTATAAATCGACTCGCCCGGCCGGGAATACCCCTGATCCCGCGCCTGCTGATCCAGATAGGTTTCATAATTCTCCGTCTTGTTTTTCAAATCTTCGTTGAGGGCCTGCTGATTCTTCAGCGTTTGCTCCAATGTATTCAAATCCTGCTGCCGCTGCCCAAGCTCCCGCTGCAGCTGCACCAGCATAATAATCACGTAGACCGAAAAGGCAAGCAGAGCTATCCGAAGAAAAATGCTTTTCTTCTTCCTTTTTTCGGCTCTCATGGTACGTCTAATCCCTTTCTGATTCCTCACCGTCAACCTGTATCCGCTTCTTTTTTTGATTATACAATAGGGAGCGGGTTTGTTTCAAGCCTTTTTTCAAAAAAGAAAGGAATTTTTCCGGTAGAAACAGGAAAATTTTCTTGAATAAGGCCAGCGGACGGCGAAGAAGCCGAAAAAGGAACCGGAAAGGCCAGAAAATGAGCCACCACAGGAAATGCCAAGCCTTTAAAAACGCCGCCACGGCGGCTTCGCCGCAGCGCATGACTACGCGGCCGATGGTAAAGTAATAGGCGGCGAAGCCCACCGCCAGACCGAGGAACAGATAAAACCGCAGCTCCCCGTCCATAACGGCCAGAGCAAACAGGAAGGTCACAATGGCGGAAATCAGAAAATATGCCAAATCCTGAAAGAAAATCGCCTTTGCGCCCGGCTTCATGATCAGGCGGATAAGGCGGAAAACATCGTAAAAGGCGCCCAGAAGAAAGCCCATTCCGCAGGATAGAAACAGCTCGTTGAGCTGC
>CAKTXU010000167.1 GCA_934630995.1 uncultured Eubacteriales bacterium | reverse complement strand
CCATTGCCCCCGGCTTCTTTGTCACCAATCAAAACCGTGCCCTTCTTTTTGATGAGGCGGGCAATCCCACGCCCCGGACGGAAAAAATCCTGCGCGCCACTCCCATGAAGCGCTTCGGGGAGCCGGAGGAACTGCTGGGCACCCTCCGCTGGCTGACCGACGACACGGCCTCGGGCTTTGTGACGGGCATCGTGGTGCCGGTGGACGGCGGCTTTTCGGCCTATTCGGGTGTGTGACGGAGGTGCGCTATGTATAAAGAGGACGTTTTGCAGATCATTCGGGAAAGCGGCGTGGTGGCGGTTATCCGGGGCCGATCCATGGAGGAAGCGGTCGGGATGGCGGAGGCCTGCGCAGACGCCGGCATCCGGGCGGTGGAGGTGGCCTTCACCACCCCCTTTGCCCACCGGGTGCTGGAGGAGCTGGCCGGACACCGCCCCGATATTCTGCTGGGTGCGGGAACCGTGCTGGATCCGGAAACCGCCCGGCTTGCCCTTCTTTCCGGGGCCAGCTTCATTGTGTCCCCTCATTTGAATCCCGGTGTTGTCCGACTCTGCAATCGCTACCGGATCGCGAATATGGCCGGGGTGATGACGGTCCGCGAGGCCGTGGAGGCTATGGAGACTGGCTGCGATCTGCTCAAGCTGTTCCCGGCGGGAACCCTGGGCCCCGCCTTTTTACGGGAGCTGCGGGGGCCTCTGCCGCAGCTCCAGGCGATGCCCACGGGCGGGGTGGATCTCCATAACGCCGGGGACTGGATCCGGGCGGGCGCCGCCGCCGTCGGGGCGGGCGGCAGCCTGATCCGTGGGGATATCGCCGCCAATGCCGCCGCCCTTCTGGCAGCGGTCGGGCAAGCCAGGAAGGAATGCGCGGGGGAGGCGAAGGGGAGATGATAGCGTCGTTTGGCGAGGTTCTGCTGCGGTTATCTCCGCCCGGCTTTGAGCGGCTGGCCCAGGCACGCACCCTCTCCATGCATTTCGGCGGGGCTGAAGCCAATGTGGCGGTCTTTCTGGCCCAGCTTGGCCATTCCTCCCGCTTTCTCACCTGCCTGCCGGACAACGCGCTGGGACAGGCCTGCCGGGGAGAATTGGCCCGCTGGGGCGTCGATGTCTCCGGCAGTCGGCTGAGCGGCTCCCGGCTGGGCTTGTATTTCTGTGAGAAGGGGGCGGGCCCCCGGTCCGGACGTGTGACCTATGACCGGGCTCATTCCGCCATGGCGTCGGTCACGCCAGAGAATTTCGACTGGGAACGCCTGCTGGACGGGGCCGTTTGGTTCCATTTCAGCGGCATCACCCCCGCCCTGGGAGAAGGGCCCGCGGCAGCGGTGGAGGCCGCCTGCCGGGCAGCCAGAGCCGAGGGGGCCGTGGTTTCCTGCGATCTCAACTATCGCAGCGCCCTTTGGCCTGAGGATAAAGCTAAGGAAAGGCTTTTACCTTTACTGGGTTTGACGGATGTGCTCATCGCCAACGAGCACCATATCGCCGATGTGCTGGGCTTCCCCCCAGCTTCAGAGATGAAGGACACGGCGGAAAAGGCCTTTTCCATGGCCCGCCGTCTGCGGGAAACCTTCGGCTTCCGTCAGGTCGCCGTGACTCATAGGGAGACTCTATCCGCCGGCTGCAGCCGGTTTGGCGCCTTCCTCAGCGGAAAGGGAGAACACGCTTCTCAAATCCGCACGATAGAGGTGGTCGATCGGATAGGAGGAGGAGATGCCTTTGCCGCAGGGCTTATACACGGACTGCTGGCCGGCTGGTCGGAAGACCGGTCCGTGGAATTCGCCGCCGCGGCGTCCTGTCTGAAGCTGACGGTGGAGGGGGATTTTTTCATCGCCTCTGAAGAGGAGATTGCCGATTTCATGCGGGGTGACGGCTACGGCCGCATCCGGCGGTAAAAGGAGAGAACGATGATGATTATGAAGCTCTGTGCCTTTGCGGACGAGGCCGACAGCAGGCTGGAGGGCCAGATTTCCGCCCTGAAGGAAAGCGGGATCTCCCTGCTGGAAATCCGGGGAGTCGACGGCCGGAACGTCTCCGATTTGACAACGGCGGAGGCCAAAGCGATCAAAGAACGGCTGGACGAGGCGGGGATCCGAGTCTGGTCCATCGGTTCGCCTATTGGGAAGATAGGCGTCCGTGAGCCCTTCGGCCCCAACCTGGACAGATTTCGGCGTCTGCTGGAAACAGCGGCTGTTCTTGAGGCTTCCAATCTGCGGCTGTTCAGCTTCTATCTGCCGGAGAGAGAGCCGCCCGCTGTCTGCAGGGATGAAGTGCTCGAGCGGCTGTCCAGGCTCTGCGAGGCGGCTCAGGGCAGCGGGGTGCGGCTGTGCCATGAAAATGAAAAGGGCATCTTCGGCGCCGGGGCACCGGAATGCGCCGAGCTCCACCGGGTCCTGCCGGCCCTGCGGGCTGTGTTCGATCCGGCCAATTTTATCCAATGCGGGCAGGATGTCCTGGAGGCCTGGGAACTGCTGGAGCCATATGTAGCCTATCTTCACATCAAGGACGCGACAGCCGCCGGAGAGGTGGTACCCGCCGGAAAGGGTGTTGGCTGTTTGCGTGAAATTCTCAGTCGATACGCGGCGAATGGCGGAGGAGTCGTGACACTGGAGCCACATTTGACCGTCTTCGACGGGTTTGCAGCCCTGGAAAGACCGGAAGAACGGCATGACGCAGGAGACTATTCCTATCCCACAATGCGGGCCGCCTTTGACGCCGCCGTGGCTGCCCTGCGGGGACTGCTCGACGAGGAGTGAAGAGGAGAAGGTTGAAGACAGAAACAGGGCATTAAGCCCGGAAAGGATATGGTGCTTACAATGGAGATCGGAGCACAGTTATATACCCTGCGTGAATATGCGAAAACCCCGGAGGCCCTGGCGGAAACCCTGCGGCGAGTGGCGGATATAGGTTATCGGACGGTACAGGTATCCGGCACCTGCTCCTACGAGGCGGACTGGCTGAGGGAGCGGCTTTTGGAAACCGGCCTGCGCTGCGTCCTCACCCATTACAGCCCCGACAGAATCCGGGAAGCGCCGGAGGATACCGCCGCCTTTCACCGGACCTTTGGCTGCTATTATATCGGTATAGGCAGCGCGCCGGGCGGACTCGCCACGGAAGAGGATTATCGACAATTTGTCCGGGATTTCAAGGAGCCGGGTCGCCGTCTGCGCCGGGCAGGCTGCCAGATGATGTATCACAACCACGCCATGGAGTTTGCGCGGGGCGCGGACGGTAGGCTATATATCGAGCGGATGGCGGCGGATTTTCAGCCGGAGGAGCTGATGTTCACTCTGGATACCTATTGGGTTCAGTACGGCGGGGGAGATCCCGCCGCCTGGCTGGAGCGCCTCAGCGGCCGTGTACCCTGCGTCCATCTCAAGGATATGGCCTACACCGACAGACCGGTCATGGCGCCGGTGGGGACGGGAAATATGAATTTTGAAGCCATACTGAAGGCTTGTGACAAGGCGGGCGCCCGTTGGCTGCTGGTGGAGCAGGATGATTGTTATGGCGAGGATGCGTTTGACTGCCTGAGACGCAGCTACAAGTATTTGAAAGCCCAGGGGCTTTCCTGAGTAAGAGTAGAAGGGATTGGGTATCATGGAAAAGGTACGGTTAGGCGTCATCGGTATCGGCAATGAGGGTACCGGACTCATCCGTATGATTCTGGAGGGGAACTGTCCGGAAATTCTAGTGACCGCGGTGGCGGATGTAAACCCGGAGCGGCTTGCCTGGGCGGAAACCTTGTTGCCGGAAGTGAGGCGGTTTTCCAATGCCGAGGAAATGCTGGACAGCGGGCTCATCGACGCCGCGTTGGTAGCGGTGCCGCATTACGATCATCCCCGGTATGCCATGGAATGTATGAAGCGGGGACTTCACGTGCTGGTGGAGAAGCCGGCGGGAGTCTATACGCGCCAGGTGCGGGAAATGAATGAGATGGCTGCCCGCAGCCACGTCAAATTCGGGATGATGTTCAATCAGCGCACAAACTGTATCTATCGCAAGATGCGGGAGCTGGTGCAGGGAGGAACTTTGGGAGCCGTCAAGCGCACCAACTGGATCATCACCAACTGGTATCGTCCCCAGGCGTATTACGATTCGGGCAGTTGGCGGGCTACCTGGAGCGGAGAGGGCGGCGGCGTGCTGCTCAATCAATGTCCCCATAACCTGGATTTATGGCAGTGGATTTGCGGTATGCCGGTGCGGGTGGATGCCCATATGCAGTTCGGCCGCTGGCATGATATCGAGGTGGAGGACGACGTCACCGCCTATGTGGAATATGAGAACGGCGCCACTGGAACCTTCGTCACCACTACCGGCGATTTTCCGGGCAGTAACCGCTTCGAGGTCACCCTGGAAAAGGGAAAGCTGCTGGCGGAGGACGACAAGCTGATTCTCTGGGAGACGGCGGTCAACGAACCGGAATTTTCGCAGACCAATACCGTGCCCTTCGGTCATCCCGACTGTACCCGGATTGAAGTGGAAACGGACGGCCTGTCTCCCCAGCATGTCGGGGTGATGAATGCCTTCGCCGCGGCTGTGTTGCGGGATGAGCCGATGGTGGCCGGCGGCGAGGAAGGAATTAACGGTCTGACCCTGTCCAATGCGATGCATTTGTCGGCATGGCTGGGCCAAACAGTGTCTCTGCCGCTGGACGAGGATTTGTTCTATATCGAGCTGATGAAGCGGGTCAAAACCTCCCGACGGAAGGAAGAGCGGGCCGCGGTATTTGCGGATACGGAGGGAACCTTTAACGCCTGAGGAGGGGAAGGAGACACAGTATATGGAGAGTTTGCGCATGGGTGTCATCGGCGTGGGGACTATCGGCACCGCTCACGCACGCAGCATTACCACCGGTGAAGTGCCGGGTATGGAGCTGGCCGCATTGTGTGATGCCTCTCCTACGCGCCGGCAGGCGCTGCAGGACGCTTTCCCCGGTATTCCGGTGTTTTCGGAGCACCGGGAGCTGTTGGACAGCGGCCTGACCGACGGCGTTATCATTGCCACGCCGCACTATTTCCATCCCCCGATTGCGGTTGACGCCTTTATGTCGGGGCAGCATGTGCTGTCCGAAAAACCGGCCGGTGTCTATACCCGTCAGGTTCGGCAGA
>CAKTXU010000166.1 GCA_934630995.1 uncultured Eubacteriales bacterium | reverse complement strand
GGTCAGGGCCGATAAACCTTCCCCCGTTCCCGCGGCTGCCACCACGGTGTAAGGGAAACGGGCCTGGATTTCGGCCAGCTCGATCCGCTGTTCCTTATCCGCCTTGTTGACCACCGCAACGGAGGAGAGGGGATCGGCCTCCGCCATCAGGGCGCGATCGGCCTCTCCCAGAGGCCGGGAACCGTCGAAAACCACCAAAGCCAGGGCCGCGGCCCGCAGCCGGGATCGGGCCCGTTCCACGCCGATGCCCTCCACCTCGTCGTCCGTCTCCCGGATGCCGGCCGTATCGGCCAGGCGGAGAACCACATCCCCCAGCCGCACCGATTCCTCCACCACATCCCGGGTGGTTCCCGCCACCGGGGTGACGATGCTCCTTTCACACCCGGCCAGCAGATTCATCAGAGTGGATTTGCCTACATTGGGACTGCCCACAATGACGGTGTCCACCCCCTCCCGGAGAATCCGTCCCGCGTCGAAGGTATCCAGCAGCCCCGCCAGCACCGCCTCCGCTTTCCGGAGTGCCGCGGACAGAGCTTCCCCGTCCAGCTCCGGGATATCGTCGTCCGGATAGTCCACATAAGCGGCAAACGCGGCCTCTGCCGCCAGCAGCCCGGCCTTGACCTCCTCCATGCGGCGGAATACCGCTCCCTCTCTGGCGGACAGGGCGGTTTTGGCGGCCAGGCGCCCATCCGCTTCGATGAGGGTCATCACCGCCTCCGCCCCGGTCAAGTCCATTTTCCCATTGATAAAGGCGCGGCGGGTGAATTCCCCTGCCTCCGCCGGGGAAGCCCCGGCGGCCAGCGCCGCCCGCAGCACTCGCCGCAGCAGGTACAGCCCGCCGTGGCAGGACAGCTCCGCCACGTTTTCCCCAGTATAGCTATGGGGTGCCCGGAACACCAGGGCCACGCAGTCGTCGATATCTCCGTCGGCGTCGTAAACATGGCCGTAAAGGGCGCTATACCCCGGTTGAAGCGATAGCGCGGCTCCCCGCCGGGCCGGGCGGAAAATTTTGTCCGCCACGTGGAGCGCGTCCTCCCCGGACAGGCGGACGACCCCCAGCCCCGCTGGCGCGGCGGGCGTGGCAATGGCGGCAATGGTGCGGCTCATCGCGTTTCTCCTTTCCAACTGTTGTTTTCCCCTTCACATAGGCGGGCGCGGGTGCCGGCGTCCAGTTCCTCCCGCAGGGCCTCCAGCAGCGGATCGCCCTGAAAATATGCCGTCCCGTAGGTCAGATTGAATGCGTAGTCAAAATCCGGCGGATTGGCCCCCTTGGTTATGCTGGAGGATGGTTTCCGCCTTATCCAGGGTCTTGACCAGCCTGGCCTCCGCACTTTCCCCCTCTGTATACTCTTCCCAATGCGCCTGAAACTCAGCCACCGCGGCAGCAGGGCAAGCTCTCCCGCTGGCCCGTGACCGTCCAAGCGGTGCGGAAGACCCGCTTCAGTCCCTCCGCCTCCCGGATAAAGGCAAGGTTTGCCCTGAGCTCTTCTTTTTCCATTTCCGTCCCCCGCGTCTGTTCCACGGCAATTTCCCCGTTTCCAAGTCCATGCTGGCTTTATACCAGTCTATCCCCCGTCGGCCGGCTTGTCAATCCAAAGGCGGAGGAATTCAGCAAAGATACCTCTTGACAAATAGATGGCATGGCCTTATACTATGTATTGCATGGTATGCATAACATAGTATTGAAAGGGAGGTGTGGTGTTGGATAGTCAGCGGAAGAAGGGGCTGTTGGATATCTGTGTGCTGGCGGTGCTCAACCGGGAGCCCTCCTACGGCTACAAAATTGTCGGGGATGTTTCGGCGTGTATCGAAATTTCCGAATCGACCCTCTATCCCATCCTTAAACGGCTGGAATCCGCGGGCTGCCTTGTCACCTTTTCCCAGGAGCACAACGGACGGCTGCGAAAATACTATCAGATAACCACGATAGGCCAGGAACGGATACGGGACTTTCTCAGCGAATGGGATGAAATCCGTCGGGTCTATGAGTTCATCGAGGCCTGCGGCGGCCCGGAGCTGCGCGTCCGGCCCGGCGGCAATCCGCCGCCGGAATCTGTCGATCCCCCCATCCTATAGAAAGGCAGGACATCGTGATGGATGCTGCAAACACACCCCAAACCCCTATGACAAGGGACGAATTCTTTTCCCGCCTCGAACGGCGGCTGTCCTCCCTCCCCCGCGCCGAACGGGAAAGGGTGACGGAATACTATGGCGAGCTGCTCTGCGACGGACTGGAAAGCGGACGGGACGAGGCGGAGCTTCTCTCCGGCTTCGGCAGCCCGGAGGATATCGCGGACAAAACCCTGGCCGAATATAAAAAGCCGGGGCCGGGCGCGGGGATAACGGCGCTGAAAATCGTCGCCATGGTCTTTGGCCTGCCTATCGCGGCTGCCATCCTCATCCCGCTGGCTGCGGCCGCGGCGGTGCTTTACCTGTGCGTGTGGATTTTGATCCTGTGCCTGTATATTATCGTCCTGTCTTTTGCCCTCTGCGGATTGGTGGGCATCATCGGCGCGCCGCTTATTCTGATGAAAAACCCGCTTGCCGCCCTGTTCCAGTTCGGGGCCGGCCTGCTTTTCTGCGGTTTGTGCCTGCTGACTCTGGCCGGCTCCATAGCAGCCACCAAGGGATTTTTCCGGGCATCAATCAAGCTTTTCGGCGGCATCGCCGCCGCCTTCAGAAAAAGGAGGGTGCAGCATGAAACAATATAAACCGCTGCTGATAACCGCCGCCGGACTGTGCGGCGCGGGAATTCTGGTTGCCGGAGCCGCCTTCTGCATGACGGGCTTCCGGTTTTCCGGCCTATCCACCATCACCCATGAAGAAAGAAAGACCGTAATCGTTGAATCCGCGGATATGTCCTCCCTATCCCTCGATGTATCCAATCAACCGGTGGAGGTAATCCCCTCCGCCGATGGGAAAACGCGCATTCATTATGTGGAACGGGATAGGGACCAATACGATTTTGAGGATCTCGGCGGCGCGGTACGCTTCACCCACTCTATTGAAGGAAGCGTGGTCAACAATCCCTTCACCGACGGGCTGTTCAGCGGATTCTTTCTCTTGGGCCGCAAGGTGGTGATCGAGCTGCCCGCGGATACCGGAGCTGTGCTGGATTTGCGTACCACCAACAGCTCAATGAAGGTTTCGGATCTGCGTACGAGTGGTAATGTCGCTTTAAAAACCACCAACGGCGCGATCCGTGTGGTGGATGTGGAGTGCGCCGGTTCGCTTTCCGCCGTCACCACCAATAGTTCCATCACCCTGCGCCAGGTAACTGGAAACGGCGTTTCCCTAGAGAGCACCAACGGCTCCCTGTCCCTTGAGGATGTCAAATCGGGCAGCGCCCTCTCCGGCGGCACCACTAATGGATCCATCTCCGTCCGGGATGCTTCCTGCGAAAAAGCGCTGTTTGTCACCGACAACGGTTCCATCCATTTGGATCGGCTCAGCGCTGCCGTTCAAATGGAAGCCCGCACTAAAAACGCGTCCATTCATACCGATGTGCTCAAATCGCCCATCATTCGCCTTTTCTCTACCAATGGAAGTCTAAAAGGCACCTTGGCGGGCAGGCAAGAGGACTATTATATCGACACCTCCACCACCAATTCCACCAGCAACCTGGGAACCAATCTCAACGACACCCTGCCGGGGCGGCTGGAAGCGCGCACCACCAATGGCTCAATCCGTCTCGAGTTCACCGGCTGACCGGGAAGAAAGGAAGGGCATCTATGACCAAAGACGAATTTATGCGCCAATTGACAGCCCAGCTGAACGGCGCCGCTCCTGAGGAACGAAACCGGATTCTCCAATACTACAGTGAAATCATCTTCGACGGCATGGAAAACGGACAGTCTGAAGAGGCCGTCATCGCCGGTTTGGACTCTCCCCAGAAAATAGCCGCCCAATTGGTGGAGGCAAGACCCGGTGCCGATAGGATGGCGGTCTATTCAGGCGGGCCGCTGCGGGAAATCCGCGTCAGCGTTCAGGATCAGGGGGTTGAGGTTATCCCCTCCCTCGACGGCGTCCTGCGCATCCATTATAAAGAGCACAAGGGGGACGTGTATACGATATCGGAGGAGGGAGGGACGGCGATCTTCACCCATACCATGTCCCCCTTCTCGCGATTTCTGCGGGGCATCTTCATCGGCCTCAGACAGGTCACGGTGGAGATTCCCCGGGAATTCGGCGGACGGCTGACGGCGGTTTCCACCAACGCCGGCCTGCGGATCATCGGTCTCCCCACCCTGACCGACGCCGTCTTTAAAACCAGCAACGGGGCCGTGGATATCCGGGACAGCTCGATAGGCGGTTTGACTGCCCGCACCTCCAACAGCTCCCTGAGCCTGACAAATTGCGGTATCGGCAGGGCGGAGCTGTCCACCAGCAATGGAAAGCTCGCCTGCACCGATATCCGGGCGGCAGAGGAAATCCGGACAACCACCAGCAATGCCGGGTTGAATCTGACCAATGTGGAGGGACCCGTTATTTCCGCCCATACAAGCAACGGAACCCTCCGCTTGGTTGATATTACAGGTGAGTCGATCAAGGCCGCGACCGCCAACGCGTCCTTGTATTTCAGCTCCGTTTCAGCATCCCGGGAGCTGACCGGCGACTCCTCAAACGGCAAGATTCAATTGGAGGGCGGGATATCCTCTCCGCGTATCCGGCTGCACACCTCCAATGCCTCCATCCGGGGAACTGTGAAGGGCGATCGCGCAGCTTATTCCCTGATTTCCAGAACCACCAACGGTTCCAGCAACCTCGGCCTGTACGATAATCCGGCGCTTCCCTGCCGTCTGGAGGCCACCACCTCCAATGCACCGATACAAATCGATTTTAAAGCATAACTTCCATATAATGGAGTCAAAATCACGAGCATCGGCAGGTGTACCAGTAGGCTGAAAAGATACGCTTCGCGCATCCCTCTATTCATTTAAGACGAATCACGATTCGGATACCGGAGGCAACGTGTCCTTAATGTATTGGGTAATGCCTATTTGTGATTTCACCATCCTAAACCGCGTTTTATGGATATAATGGATATATAAGTAACAAGACAGCCGCACAGCACTATTTGAGTGCTGTGCGGCTGTCTTGTTTACAATTTCATAAACTTCATTTTTTTAACGTTATTACCAGGATACATAGCAT
>CAKTXU010000165.1 GCA_934630995.1 uncultured Eubacteriales bacterium | reverse complement strand
GGTCAGGCTGAACGCCAACGTGCCGCTGGAAAAGAGCTTTGTGCGGGGCGTCCGCCGGGTGGGCAGGCTGCTGATGGAGGACGAGGCCTGCCGCGTCTTCCTCCGCCGCCAGTCGGCCGAAATCGACGAGATTAACCGTTTCCTCCGGCTGGAGGAGGGGCGCGCGCCCATCTGCCGGAAATCCCCGCGGTAGGAGATGGACCGCCGCCCAAGGAAAGGATAGGGATTGTCAATGAATCAGAAAACCCGTGCCGCCGCCCTGTTGCTGGCCGCCGCTCTGGGAGCGGCCGCCCTGGGCGGCTGCTCAAAAAAAGAGGAGGGCGGAGGCGCCGCCAACGACGTCGGCACCAAATATCCCGACAAGGCCTACGGCTTCCAGCTGGAAAAGCCGGGGGAGGGAGATAAGGTCGCCGTGATGCACACCAGTATGGGGGATATCTCCATCCGCCTTTTCCCCGATGCCGCGCCCAAGGCGGTACAGAATTTCATCACCCATGCGCAGGACGGCTATTACGACGGCGTGATATTCCACCGGGTCATCGAGGATTTCATGATCCAGGGCGGGGATCCCAAGGGAACCGGCACCGGCGGGGAGAGCATCTGGGGCGGCAGCTTCGAGGATGAATTTGATCAGAAGCTCCTCAATCTGACCGGGGCGCTGTCCATGGCCAACGCCGGCGTCAACACCAACGGCAGCCAGTTCTTCATCAACCAGTCCTCCGGAGACAGCTTCGCCACCGACCTGAAACGGTATCAGGAGGCTTTTCAGGAGCAAAAGGCCACACTGCAAAAGCAGGGCATCACCAACTGGAAGAAATTTTACGGCGCGCTGCTGCAGCAGAACGTAAGAGCGCCGGTCAACGCCGAAGCGATTCCCGACGAGGTCTGGGAGCTGTATAAGGAGCACGGCGGCTCTCTCTATCTGGACGGCGCCTGGCGCTCATCCGGCGGTCACACGGTTTTCGGCCAGGTCTACGACGGCATGGACGTGGTGGAGGCCATCGCGAAGGTCAAGACCGGATCCCAGAACAAGCCGGTGGAGGATGTCGTCATCAAAAGCATCGACATTCTGGAATATACGGCATAAAGCAAAAGGCGCCGCGTCTGCGGCGTCTTTTTTGCCGCCCGGGATGTGTAAAGGCGGATGGGAACGCCCATACTAAAACCATCTGTGCATTTAGCGGCAAGATTTTCATTAACGGCGCATATAGTACAGCGTGGGGGTTTGCTTTTCCCCCGGCTTTATGGGATAATTTTCCCCATTGCAAAGAGGAAGGGAGGGGCGGCCGTGGACTGTACCGTGGATGGACTGCACGTCCATTATATCGACGAGGGCGAGGGGCCGGTGCTCCTTCTCCTCCACGGCTGGGCCGCTCCGGTGGAGACCTACCGGCTGCTGACGGAACATCTCTCCAAAACCCATCGGGTGGTGGCGCCGGACATGCCGGGCTGCGGCGGCACCGACGAGCCGCCCGTCCCCTGGTGCGTGGACGATAACGCGGATTCTATCCTCAACTTCGCCGCCCGGCTGGGAATTCGGGAGACCGTCCTTGTTGGGCATTCCTATGGGGGCCGGGTGATTATCAAGCTCCTCAGCAATCCCGCCTGCCCCCTTCTTGTAGAGAAGGCGGTTCTCATCGATGCCGCCGGCATCAAGCCCCGCCGCCCCGCCTCCTATTACATGAAGGTATACAGTTACAAAGCAGGCAAGGCCGTGCTCTCCCTGCCGGGGATCCGGCACCTGTTTCCCGACGCGCTGGAAAAGCTGCAGAAAAAGCGGGGCTCAGCCGATTACCGCCAGGCCTCCCCGGTCATGCGGCAGACCATGGTCCGTTCGGTCAATGAGGATTTGACTCCTCTGCTGCCGGCGATAAAGGCGTCCACCCTCCTTATCTGGGGGGAGAACGACACCGCCACGCCGCTGGCTGACGGGAAGCTGATGGAGGAGCGCATTCCCGGCGCGGGACTGGTTGTGCTGCCCGGCGCAGGGCATTTTTCCTTTGCCGATAGGTGGGAGCAATGCCGCCGCGTGCTGGACGTGTTTCTGCCCTAGGGGCAGCGTGTGTAAAGCCGTTCGGGCTGGGAGCAACCGGATTTGCTCCAGCCTGCCGTTATCATCCATCAGGGAGGTGAGCCGGGTTGCCCGACCTGCTCTTTAAAATCCTGTATCTGGCGGCCTTTGCGGTCAATGCGGCCGTCCAGGCCGTGTATTTTGTGCATATGCTCCAGCTCAACTCCTACCGTCCGGAACGGTACCGGAAGTGGTGCCTGGAAAACAGCGCCCGTCTGCTTACCCCCCGGCGTTGGCTGGCCGCTTTTCTATCCTGCGTTTTTCCGCTCCTTCTCGGCATGCGGCTGGGAATGGGCATCGCCGCCGCCCTGCTGATTCTGCAGGTATTTCTCAATCTGCCCCAGAAGGCCAAGAAGCCTCTGGTTGTCACCGCCCGGGTCAGGCGTCTTTTCGTCACCCTGGGGATTCTCACCGCCGCCGTCGCCGTCCTGCTGTGGTTTTTGCTGGACGGGGTGGCCTGTGTCCTGGGCCTGATTCTGCTTTTTGTGTATTCCGCGCTGACCTGGCTGTGGGTCTGGGCGGCCAATGGGCTGAACCGGCCCATGGAGAACGCTATTTCCCGCCATTATGTGGAGGACGCGCGGAAAAAACTGCTGTCGATGAACGACCTGACGGTCATCGGCATCACCGGCAGCTATGGCAAGACCAGTACCAAAAATTTTCTGCACGCCCTGCTGTCGGTGAAATACAATGTGCTGATGACGCCTGAAAGCTATAATACCACCATGGGGGTGGTGCGCACCATCCGGGAACGGCTGAACCCCACGCACAAGCTTTTTATCGCCGAAATGGGGGCGAAGAACCCGGGAGATATCAAGGAAATCTGCGACCTCGTCCATCCCCGTTACGGTATCATCACCTCGGTCGGGGAGATGCATCTGGAAACCTTTAAGACGATAGACAACGTCCTGCGCACCAAATTTGAGCTGGCCGACGCCCTGCCCGCCGACGGCGCGGCTTTCCTCAACGTTGACAACGCCCTCATCCGCTCCCGGCCTGTGACCAATACCGCTGTGGTGACTTACGGGGTGGAAACCGCCTCCGGCGCGGCCTATACGGCGTCGGATATCGCGGTGGACGCGGGCGGCTCCCGCTTTATCGTGACGGCGCCGGGCGGGGAAACCCGGGAATTCACCACCAAGCTGCTGGGCGCACACAATATACAGAATCTGGTGGGCTGCATCGCTGTGGCCCATACCCTGGGGATATCCCTGGAGGAGCTGGTATACCCCGTGCGGATGCTGCGTCCGGTGCCGCACCGGCTCCAGCTGCTGCCCAACGGCTTTATCGACGACGCCTACAATTCCAATCCCGCCGGTTTCCGGGCGGCGCTGGAGGTGCTGCGCGGCTTTGCCGGCCAGCGGGTGCTGGTCACCCCCGGCATGGTGGAGCTGGGCGACCGGCAGGAGGCGCTCAACCGCGAGCTTGGCGGATACGCCGCGGATTGCTGTGATTACGCGGTGCTGGTGGGGGAGAAGCAGGCCCCGCCGCTGTATGAGGGCCTGACCGCCGCGGGCTTCCCCACGGAGCGGATCAAGGTGGCCAAAACCCTGCAGGAGGGGCTGGCATGGGTGGGCGGGCTACCCTTTGATCCGGGGCGCACCGTGCTGCTGGAAAACGATTTGCCCGATAATTTTTGACAGAAATGAGTGGTACGGATGAAAACCAGGGTTGCCGTGATTTTCGGCGGGCGAAGCGTGGAGCATGAGGTCTCCATCATCTCGGGAATACAGGCCTTTGCGGCCTTGAACCGGGAAAAGTACGATCCCATCCCGTTGTATCTCTCCAAAAACAATGAATTCTATACCGGCCCCCATATGGGGGATATCGAGCGGTACAAGGATATGGACGCCTGTCTGCGGGACGCCACCCGGGTTCTGCTGGTGCCGGGGGAGTCGGGGGTGCAGATGCTGCGGTATCCGCTGAAAAAATTCGGCTCCAATCTGGCGGGCGGGTTCGATGTGGTTCTGCCGGTGGTCCACGGCACCAACGTGGAGGATGGCACGCTGATGGGACAACTGGAAATGCTGGGCGTGCCCTATGCGGCCTGCGATGTGGCCTCCTCCGCCGTAGGGATGGATAAATATCTGATGAAAGCCGCATTGAAGCAGGCCGGGCTTCCCGTGCTGGATGCGCTCCAGTTCACGGGAAAGGAACACGCGCTGGACAGCGGGGCGGTGGTGGCAAAAATCGAATCCGCCTTTTCCTACCCGGTCATCGTCAAACCGGTCAACCTGGGCTCCTCCGTGGGGATCTCCAAGGCCGCCGATCGCCCCTCGCTGGAGCGGGCGCTGGATACCGCCCTGGGTTTCTCCGCCCGCGTCCTGGTGGAGCCGGCGGTGGAGAACTTGCGGGAAATCAACTGCGCGGTTCTGGGGGACATCAACGACGCCCGTCCCTCTGCCTGTGAGGAGCCTGCGGGCGCGGATGAAATCCTGTCCTACCGGGATAAGTATCTGAGCGGGGGCAAGTCTGCCGGGGCAAAGTCCGGCGGTATGAGCAGCCTCAAGCGCCGTTGCCCCGCCGAGCTGCCCGACGGAATGACAGAAAGGGTACAGGCCTTGGCGGTGGAAACCTTCAAGGCCCTGGGCTGCCTCGGAGTGGCCCGTATCGACTTCCTCAACGATACTGTGACGGGCGGGCTGTGGGTGAACGAAATCAACACCATTCCCGGTTCCCTGTCCTTTTATCTGTGGGAGGCGGCCGACCTGCCCTTCGACGCCTTGCTGGATGCGATGCTGGAGCTGGCCTTCAAGCGGCAGCGTGAGCGGGCGGCTCTGACCTTCAGCTATGAAACCAATATTCTGGACGGGGTGTCTTTGGGCGGCGCCAAGGGAGGAAAGACCGGCGGCAAGGCATAAGGATGAATATAGTCTAAAAATCCAGCGGCGGCCGGCAGGCCGTCGCTGGATTTTTTCTTGTCATTTGGTGGATTGCATGATATGCTGGTGAGCATAGGGGGGGATGGTATGGAAATGGCGCTCCAAATACTGATGGTCCTGGAAATGATTGTGATGAACATGTCTACCGTCCACTTTTGTCTGAGGCGCCGGAAGTCTATTGTCCGTATCCTGCTGATAATAACCGCTTATAC
>CAKTXU010000164.1 GCA_934630995.1 uncultured Eubacteriales bacterium | reverse complement strand
ACCCTGCGAAAGCCTGTAGCCGCCCTGGCGGCGGTTTTCCTTCTGGTCGGCAGCGCTCTGACAGGCGCCGCCGCTGAGACCGGGGAGGCGCCGGCCTTGTCTGCCTCTACCCTGGACTGGAACCAGTTTCTGGGCAACGAGGAGCTGAAGGGCGTATCCGATGCCAAAACTCCACGGACGGCCGAGGAATTCAAAAAGGCCTGGATCAGCACGCAGCACAAGGGAAACATCATGTTTAACCACATCTCTCCCACGGTCATCGTCGGGGATTACGTCTACTATTACCTGACCGATCCGGATACCGAGTACACCGCGTCCACCAACCGCACCCTGGTGAAGGCGGACGCCAACACCGGAGAGATCGTGGCCAAGTCGGCAGAGTTCGCTGGCGGCGGGCAGTTGCTGCCCCAGATTGCCGCCGGAGGCGGGAAGATCTACATCTTTGGCTTGGAAACGGACGGCAGTCGAATCTATGCCTTTGATCAGGGGGATATGAGTCTTTCCTTCAAAACCGCGGTGATTTCCGGTCGACAGATCGAATCTCCTATCCTCTACTACGATGGATATGTCTATGCGGGAGTTTACGGCGGATCCAAAGAAAAGCCTGCCCAGTTCGCCTGCTTTGATGCCACCAAGGACAGCGACGGGGAGCTGGCCCCCACTTGGACCTATTCCGAAACGGTTTATCACAACCGGGGCGGTTATCTGTGGAGCGGTCCCACCATTGTGGGGGATGCCATTGTCTTCACCAACACCAACGGCTACATCACCTCCCTCAACCGGAAGACCGGCGAGATGATCGATACCTATCTCATTCCCGAAGACTTCCAAGGCGGGGAACAGCTAACCACCACCCCCTATTATTATGAGAAAAACCAGCGGCTGTATGTCTCCACCGCCGGTACCTACGGCGGCATCCTGGGAATTAAGATGAACACCGACGGCAGCTTCAACGAGGAGGATGTCATCTCTTTCCTGGATACCAGAACCGGTAAGGCCATTAAATCTTCGGTGGTCATCTACAACGACCGGCTGTACGTCATCGGCGGCGGCGGACACGGCGGAAGCGGCGCGCCTTTCCGGGTCATGGACGCCAACACCTTGGAGATCATTTACGAATATGAGGAGCTGAACGCCAAGGGCTCCATTGTCCTGACCACCGCCTACGCCACCAAAGAAAACAAGCAGACGGTATACCTTTACGCCATGGCTTATCAGAATCCCAAGCATGTAGAGAACAACCAAAATGTGTTCGATGAGATGAACGTCTATGTGTTCCAGGACTATGAAGGGCTGGATCATGCCATCTGCGAAAAAGTGGATCTCATTGAGCTGGGGATCGTGGAGCCCACGCAAGGCCAATACATCTCCCAGACCTTCTCCATTGACCAGTTCGGCAACCTGTCCATGTACTGGGACAGCAACTATGTGATCTGCATCGGCAATAAGAAGGACACCGCCATCACCGGCGATGACGTGAAACAGCAGATCGACCGGATGCCCGAAGTCAACGAATACAAATACTACAACAATTTTGAGCTCCGCCGGATCAGAGAGCGGTATGACAACCTCAGTGACGGCGAAAAAGCCAAGGTCACCAACCTGGACAAGCTGACCGCCATGCTGGAGGTCTCCGAGAAGCTGCCGGAAGAGCGGCTTGACGAGCTGATGGCGGCCATCGATGCCCTGCCGGCAGCGGATAAGCTGACCCTGGAAGACGCTGAAACCGTGGAAAACCTGTATACCCTCTACAGCCAAATGGCTGACAAGACCCTGGTGGAAAACGGGGATGTACTGGAGGCGGCCTATGCTAAAATCCAGCAGCTCCGCGGGGAAGACACCGCCGCCAAGCTGGTGGCGGATATCTCCGCTCTGCCGGCCGTGGACAAGTTGACCCTGGCCGATGAAGGACCCGTAAGTGGTCTGGAATACCGGCTGGAGAATCTGGCGGAAGAGTATGCCGAGCTGGTAACCAATGCGGATCTTTTGAAGTCCGCCCGTGTCCGGCTCACCGAGATTCAATCCAAACTGGACGCCCTGGATATCCTGCTGACCACCAAACTCAACGGCACCATCACCCTGGAAAGCAAAGTTCTGATAGACGAAGCCATCAAGGCCATGGACGGGCTGGCCGCGGCGGATATCGCCACCCTGACCAGCTATGAGCAGTATTTCGTGCCCGCCGTTGTGGACTATGTCAACCTGCTGATTGACACCCTCTACACCGATGGCGAGCTGACTGCCGTCAGCCAGGACAACGTGGCCGCCCTGAAAGACACTCTGGCCCAAATCGACACCTATTTTGCCCATATTCCTGAAGCAGATCATAAATATGTGACAAAGGCGGATGCCGTGGCAGATATGCAGGCCGCGATTGAGGCTTTTGATCAGGGAACGGATACCCCGACCACCGATCCCACCCAGACACCGGATTCCCCTGACACACCCGATACCGGCGACGCCTTTCCCTGGCTGGCCGCCACCCTGCTGGGTCTGGCTCTGGCCGCTGCAGCGGTGTGCATTCGCCGTTTTCAGAAGCATGCCTAATACCTACAACCACTAGAGATTCAGATTGGTTCTACTCATTTTAAGAATGGTCGGCGGATAGTATTCGAATGAAGCTTTTCCGCCGACCTTCTTTTTATGAAAATTTCACATATTGACCATGACCAATAAAACTGAACTTTTTCTTATGTCTAAACCTGTTCGTTGTAAAACTGGTCGATAAAACATAAAACCGAGATATTTGGAATAATCAGAGTCCCTCGAATCTTCCAAGGTTCCATAAAAGCCCTCACCACTTGGACACGATTTTTCCGTACACCTGTTTTTTGTCGTAGCCATATTTTGTGATAACGATAATCACCGGATCGCCGATATGAAAGTCCTCGTCGTACTGTTCGGGAGAATAGGTGCATAAACAGTCGAGATTGTCCTCCAACCGGCAGAAGACGCCGCCGCGGTATTTTCCGGTGATGACCGACGCCCGGCGGCAGCCGACGGGGTGGCGCGTATCGATCCCGTAGAAGGGGTGAGGCTCAGCCTCCTTAATGGAAACCGCCAGCTTTTCCGTGCCGGGTATATAGCCGGTGACGACGGCGGTGCAGGCTTCACCTGGGTGATACCGTTCCCGCAGTTCCGGAATCATGGCGTAGGAGATGTCCCGGGGAGAAAGGGTCATGTCAAACCCACCACAGGTGATGAGCATATGCTGCCGGCCGACAGCCAGCACATGGATTGCCACCTTCTGACCGGTTTCAGGGTGTGTGCGCAGGAAAGCACGGCGGCGGATTGCCAGCGCCATGCGCCGGGACGCGATGCAGCACCCCGCTTCCCGGTCAATGCCGGTAATCACATAGTCAATGGTGGCGCCAGCCATGGAGCGCAGGACGTGGGGCGGCCGCCTGGTGGCTTCGTTGAACCATACCTCATTCTCCGGGATCAGCACCTTGACCCGGTAGTCGATTACCACCAGACAGGGGATGCTCCTCTGCTCCCTTCTGCCGGTTTTTTTGTTCCGAACCGTGACAACCGACTGATCCATACCGGCCACGCGGGCAGTTAGCAGGGATTCGGAGCGATAGGACGCGTAAATCGCGTTCCATTCCCGGAGCTGTTCATCCGACAGATCCCTGTCCAGCGCCGCTGCGTCCCTGTCATCGAATTGGTGATTGTCTTTCACTGTTTTCATCCTCCTTGCTTGCATACTTGAAAAAGTGGTACTTCCCCTGCTCCTTCCACACGAAGCAATGCTCGCAGGGGATACGGACAAACGCCTGCTGCTCCGCTTTTTCCAGAACGAAAATCACCAGCCGGTACTTATGCTCGCTGGTTTCCAGCAGCGCGCAGGTCATGGCCTCCCGGCCGGCCAGTACCGGGCAGATGTCGTACCGCCACAGCCGGTACTCCTGTTTCCCGTGGTGATCTTCCAGCCGCTGCTTGAAAAAGGTCAGGGAAAAAGGGGGCGCCCCCTGCTGGAACAGCTCCACCTTCTCCGGCTCCATGAGCAGCATAATGTCAATGGCCTCAATGACTGCCGGGTCGTTTTTCTCCTCGTCCGTGCGGGAGATGAAGCCGTGCAGACGCCGGATCTGTCCCAGGCATTCCAACTGGTGGACAATCGGTTCCCAAGAGGTATGGGGATAGGCCATCAAAAGCAGATGCCGGGCGGCGTCCTCCCGCATGGCCCCGACACGCCGCAGCATATCCAGAAGGGCTTTCTGGGCTTTACTCAGGAGCATCCCGGCTGCCCCCTTCCGGCTGCGCATAAAAATCGGACGGCTTCTGATACGACGGCGGAAGATCCAGAATGAGCCCGCTGTCCTGTTCGCAGACACCGTTCACCAGCACCGACATCAGATACGCAGTGGGGTTTGTCACGTCCCCCTCGTGCCGCTTCATGCTTTCAAGAGCCGTCATGAGAATATCCGCGTCCAGCCGGCCAAGATACCCGCGCACCGTTTCCTGCGGAAGCCGGGCATTGCCGATCTTCAGGACGTCCGAATAATACAGCCGTTCGATGGCCGCCCGAAACATGGCCTGTATGTTCTCCCGGAACAGATAGAGTTCGCACCGCTCAAAAATGCTCCGCAGGATTTCTTCATCGGGCGGTGTGTTCCTGGCTGCCGGCGCCGGACGGACAGACGGACTCTTCTCACTCTGGATAGTCTCAGTATGAATATTCTCAATCTTTTTAGGGTGCCGTTTCGACAGGTCTGGAACTGCGGTTTCAGCAGGTCTTGAACTGCCGTTTTGACAGGTCTGGATATGTGATTCAGGCATATCTTGAACTGCCGTTTCAGCAGTTCTTGATGTGCTGTTTTGGCAGTTCTGCATGGGATAAGGTTCCACAGCGTTTTCCTCTGCCGGTTTGTCCAGGCTGTCCAGGAATTCCGCCGCATCCCTATCAGCCAGTTCCGCCTTCAGGACGTACAGCAGGTTCGGATACCCCCGTCCCTGCCGCTGCTCTACCAGCAGCCGGTTTTCAATCAATTCCCGGAAAGCCGCAATCGCCTTTTTATAGGAGATGTTCAGGGTGGCAGAGGCTTCCTCACGGGTGTAGACCAGGTAAACCTCGCCGTCATCATTGATCCAGCCGTTTTTCTGGGACAGGGTGAGCCGGTTGAGAAGCAGGGCATACACGAATTTGGCTTCGAGGGACATCTCTTTATACTGCGGATTTGCCAAACTTGCCATGATTTATCCTCCTATCATCTTTAACAAAGTCTTATAACCTACAAC
>CAKTXU010000163.1 GCA_934630995.1 uncultured Eubacteriales bacterium | reverse complement strand
CCCCCGGGCCGCGGCGAACCGCAGGCTCGGGGGCGTCATCGGTTTATATGACGTTATAGCGCCGGAGGAGTTCCTCCAAAACGGTGCCGGAGATTTTTTTCAGCGTCTTTTTCTCCAGCAAGCTCACCACAAAGGGCACCTTCATCTCCGTCAGCTTCCTGCCGTCCATCATCCTGGAGGTCGCGTCCAGCAGCGCCCGGACATCGTAGCAGGAGCCGAACACCTCGGGTACACCGCGGTCGATATCCAGCAGGGTATAGACGGCCTCCATGGCGGTGCGGACCGAATATTCGGTGGTGAAAACGGTGTCCCGCACCGTGTCCGCAAACTGGCCGATGAAGGCGAAGTTCACGCAGCCCTCCGGCACCACCTTGGGCCGGTCCCCCGCCGCCCGGGGCATGAAGAAGGCGGTGATATAGGGCATCATGCAGGGAATGCAGCGGGCGGAATTGACCGCCAGACCGTGGATCTCCTCCTCCGGCACCCCCAAATGATACAGCCATTCCTCGGTGATTTCCGTGCCGGTGCACTCCCGCATGGGCTTCTTGACATAGTCGCCCGGCACATCGGTGAACAGGCCGTATACCCAGACCACCAGCTGATCTCCCGGCTGCTCCTTGAAATGGGGCTGGCGGTTAAGGGTATAGCTCATCAGCCACTTGGAGTCCTTGACGGTGATGATGCCGCCGGTGACCACCCGGCCGCTGAAGGGATCCCGCTTGCAGATTTTCTCAATATAGGGCGGGATTTTATCGTCCAGGGTGGTGACGGTGGCGGATTCCCAATTGGTGGCCGGGATATTGGTACAGAATTTGTCCGGCCGGCCGAAGGCGGGATCCTGCCGGGCGATATTCCGCCACAGCTCCCAGCAGCCGCCCGGGGCTGTGTTCAGCGCCGGGGCGTTGTCGTTGTCCCCCAGGGTGGAATTCTCCGTGCAGCTGCCGTTGGTGACGAATACCAAATCGTCCTCGATGAGATCGATGGATTCCTCCCGGCCGTCCCGGACACAACAGATCTGCCGGGCGATTTTTTTGCCGTCCCGGAAATCGAAGAGGACATTGGTAACCCGGGTATTGTATTGGATGCGGACGTTATGGGCCTCCAGATACTTGACCATGGGCAGGATAAGGGATTCATACTGGTTATACTTGGTGAATTTCAGGGCGGAAAAGTCGGGCAGGCCGCCGATATGATGGATGAACCGCTGGATATACAGCTTCATCTCCAGGGCGCTGTGCCAGTCCTCGAAGGCGAACATGGTCCGCCAATACAGCCAGAAATTGGAGGAGAAGAATTCCTCGGTGAATACGTCGGCTATCTTTTTATCGTATAAATCCTCGTCCCTGGTGAGAAACAGCCGGACGATTTCCATAGCGGCCTTGTCGCTCAGGCCGAACTTGCCGTCGGTGTGAGCGTCCTCTCCCCGGTTGACGGTGGCCCGCATCAGGGAGTAGTTGGGATCCTTCTTATTGAGCCAATAGTATTCATCCAGGACCGACGCCCCTTCGGTTTCAATGGAGGGGATGGAGTGGAACAGATCCCACAGGCACTCGAAGTGGTTTTCCATCTCCCGGCCGCCCCGGATGACAAAGCCCTTCTGGGGCTCCTTGATGCCGTCGCAGGCGCCGCCGGGCAGTTCCAGCTCCTCCAGAATATGGATGCGCTCCCCCTTCATCCGGCCGTCCCGCACAAGGAAACAGGCCGCCGCCAGCGAAGCCAGCCCCGATCCCACCAGATACGCCGATTTGCCGTCCACCCCCGCCGGCTTTTCCGGGCGGGCAAAGGCCTCGTAATTGCCGTTGCTGTAATACATAACGCCATCCTCCATTTATATTTCATCGACAGAGCTTTCTGTCTATGGCTCCAGCATACTGCGCCGCCGCCCTCCCTTCCATAGACAGAAAAAACGCCGTGTCGGAAAACCCGACACGGCGCGAAAGCTGTCAAAATCTTAGACATCCGGAGGCTTCTGTCTGTTTTTATCTGTGCGGAACCGCTCCAAAGCCGCCGCGATATTGCCGTGGATGAGAAGCCCCAGCCGCTCGATAAGGGCCGCGGGCTCCTGCTTCATGCCGGTGGCTATCCAATCCAGCATCAGCCCGACAAAAGCGTATTTGTAGAAATGGGCGATGAAGGTTTTGTCGTCTTCCCGCACCGGCATCCCCGCCGCCTTCTCCTCCACCACCCCGGACAGCAGGTCGTAGGTCACGCTGTAGAGATACCGCTCCAGATGTTCCCGGCTGACGGAATGGTAGGTGTTGAACACAAAGGCTCTGTTTTCCTGCACATATTGAAAAACCCGCAGGAAGCCCTGCTGCCAGGTGTCATAGGTCTTTTTTCCGCCGATGGCGGCCGTCGCTTCGCTGGTGTATATCCACTCCACCAAATCATAAATATCCTGAAAATGGTAATAAAAGGTCTGGCGGTTGACCTGACAGTCCTCCGCGATATCCACCACCGTGATTTTATCCAGGGGCTTCTCCCCCATCAGCTTCTTGAGGGACGCGGCCAGCGCCCTCTTGGTCATCTGAGACATGGCGGTTTCCTCCCGTCGTCGCCGGGACCCAAAGCCGGGCCCCTCCGGGAATATTATACAATGGTTCTGGAGGTAATTCAAGAAAGAGGCTGTTAAAGCCCCCTCTACTGGACACAAAATGCGGGCCACAATTCGTGGCCCGCATGCGGTTTTTCAGGGGGAACCCTTCTATCCTTCGTTTCTGCGGCTCAGTCCAAGAACTTTTCGTTGAGCTTGACGCCGAATTCCCTGGCGATGGCCCGCAGCCCTTGATCGGTGATGGTCTGGCGGATCCGTCCCTGTCCGGCGGACAGGGCCAGCATGTAAATCTGCGCCGCCTTCTCAATGGTGTGCATCAGGCCGAAGGTGGTGTCGAAATCAGGCCCGGAGCAGAACAAGCCGTGATGGGACCACACCGCCGCGTCGTATTCCCTCATCAGCTTGCTGGTGGCCAGGGCGATTTCCGCCCCGCCCGGCACCATCCAGGGCACCACGCCTACACCGCCCGGGAAAACCACCGGGCATTCGGTGGCCGATTTCCACAGGGCCCTGGTGAATTCCCGCGCCGTCAGGGGAATCACGTAGGTCATGGCGATGAGGTTCGGGGTGTGGGCATGATAGATGACCCGGTGCTCCCCATCGGTGGCCGCGGCCCGGACCGCGTGGTTCATGAAGTGGGTGGGGAACTCGGAGGTGGGCTTCGAGCCCTCCAGGCCCCAGACAATCCGCCAGGCATTGCCCTTTTCATTAATTTCCACGATGCCGATACAGCGGGTGGGATCCAGGGCCACATTGCGGAAATACCGGCCGGAACCGGTGGTTAAAAAGAACTCGCCGGCCAGATTCTCCCCGGTGACGCCCATCTCCACCCAGGGGCCGGGCTCCTGGTAAAAGGGACGGAAGGGACGGCACTGCTCCACCTCCCAGGACTTCATCCGGTAGGTGAGGTTGCCGCCGTTGCGCTCGTGCCAGCCCTGTTCCCAGCCGTCGTTGCACATGCGGATAAACGCTTTGACAATTTCTACGTCGAGGACACCCATAGTCTTGACCTTTCCTTTCGCAACAAGGCTTACAGGAAGGACGTCCCGCCCTTCCTGCAAGCGCTTCAAACTCTTATCCTCTTGCCTTCAGCACAGCGTCTTCATACGCCATGACCTCCGCGAACCAGCCTTCGCCGGCAGGAACGCCCTCCTGCTCGCAGAACCGGGTCCACACATCGCCGAAGGGCAGTGTCTTGGCCTCCTCCATGAGCATCAGCTTCTCCGTAAACCGTCCGGAATCCTGGAGCTCCCGCAGCTTTTCATTGGGCTGGAGCAGGGCCCACAGCAATGCCTTGCGGGCATTGCGGGTGCCGATGACCCAGGCCGCCACCCGGTTGATGGAGGCATCGAAGAAATCCAGGCCGATGAGCACCTTATCCAAGGCGTCGTTGCGCACGATTTCCTTCATGATCTCCCGCAGCTCGTCGTCGAACACCACCACATGATCCGAATCCCAACGCACCGGCCGGCTGACATGCAGCGGGATTTTATCGAAAAAGCAGAGCAGGGCGGGGATTTTGTCGCTGATGGTTTCGGTGGGATGATAATGCCCGCTGTCCAGCAGGTTGTATACCCCGGGATGGGCGGCGGCGTAGGCCATGTAAAACTCGTTGGAGCCCACGGTGTAGCTCTCCAGCCCGATGCCGAAAACCTTGCTTTCCACGCTGTCGATGACATGGGGGGCAGGCTCGGCAAAAATCTCATCCAGCGCCTCCCGCAGCCGCAGACGCGGCCCAAGCCGATCGGCGGGCACATCCTTGAGGCCGTCGGGGATCCACACATTGTTGAGCACCCGGTCGTCCAGCTCCCGGCCGATCCGCTCGGCAATCCGGCGGCAGGCCTTGCAGTGGTCGATCCAGAAGCGGCGCACCGCCTCATCCGGGGAGGAGAGCGTCATGCCCTCCTTGACCATCGGATGGGAAAAGGCGGTGGGATTGAAATCGATGCCCAGGCCGTTTTCCCGGGCAAAGTCCACCCAGGGGGCGAAATGCGCATAGGTAAGCTTGTCGCGATCCACCCATTCCCCCTCGCCGAAAACGGCATAGCAGGCGTGAAGATTGATCCGCTTCTTTCCGGGGATTAGGGAGACGGCCTTGAGAAAGTCGGCCTTCAGCTCCTCAAAGCTGCGGGCCCGGCCGGGATAGTTGCCGGTGGTCTGGATGCCGTCCCCCGCGCCGCCGTCCGGCTGATCGAAGCCGGTCACATCGTCCCCCTGCCAGCAATGGATGGAAATCGCTTTGCCCGCCGCCGCGCGCAGCGCCGCGTCCACATCGACGCCGAAGCGGGCGTACTGCTCCCTGGCCTGTTCAAATCTCGTCATGGCTGTACCTCCTTGATAGGCAAACTTTTCGGTATGGCCGCCCGCGCGGCCTGTAAATCGGCGAATTCTCCGGCGGCAATCATCTGCACCATCAGGTTGCCCAGGGCCGTGCCTTCGGTGGGACCGGCGAATACCGGCAGGCCGGCGGCCCCGGCGGTCAGCTCATTGAGATAGCCGTCCTTGCTGCCTCCGCCCACGATATTGATGCTGGTGTAGCGCTTGCCGGTGAGCTCCGACAGCTCCTCCACCGCGTCGGCGTAACACCGCGCCAGGCTCCGGTAAACGCACTGCATGAGCTCGCCCACCGTCTCCGGCGCCGCCTGGCCGGAACGGCGGCAGGCCTCCTTTACCGCCGCGATCATGCTGGC
>CAKTXU010000162.1 GCA_934630995.1 uncultured Eubacteriales bacterium | reverse complement strand
GAAGGCCGCCCATAAAAACGGCCATTGCCGTTTTTCCAACCGCCTGCGGAACGGCAGAAGCGGCCTCCCAACTGGAGGCTACCTCATTAAGCGAAGGCCGCCCATAAAAACGGCCATTGCCGTTTTTCCAACCGCCTGCGGAACGGCAGAAGCGGCCTCCCAACTGGAGAATGTCTCACTTGACGAGGGCCGATCCAGGGCTCCAATGCAACCTATCAGAGGGGTATAGGAATTATCTATGTGCCCCAAGATTTGGGGAGCAAGAACCCCTGTCGGGCTAAACGCCCTCCTGCCGACAAAGTCGGCAACGCCGTTTTTCCAAGATAATGGTATGCTGTTTCATCCTATGAGCAGCGATGAGATGCCTTGCACTTGAGCGCTCACTGTACTACCGCGCCTCCTTACACCTCCGCCGCCGTAAATCACCGGACAGCGTTATAGGCAGTTTCTTGTGCCCGCGGCCCCCAATGTTTGGGGGCTTTCGCTCTTGACGCGGCACTGCGGACGGCGTACACTATATATCAATGCGGCGGCAGCGCCGCATAAATTGAACAGCTGTCTTCGGGGCGGGGTGAAAGTCCCCACCGGCGGTGATGCCGTTTTGTACGGCGAGCCCGCGAGCAGGGCCGGAACCATGGTTCCGGCGGCAGATTCCGGTGTGATCCCGGAGCCGACGGTCAGAGTCCGGATGAAAGAAGATTGCGCAAAGGGCCCTTTGCGTGTCGCCGCCCCGCCGAGCTTTTCGGCGGGGCGTTTTTCGTTGGCAGCCGGAAAAGGATGGAGATTGTGTTGAAACGCGGGCAAATCATTCTGAGAAACAGGCAAATCGTTCGTTCGGCCCAGCTGGCGATGCTGGCGGCCCTGTCGGTGGTGCTGGTGCTCATCCTCCGGATTCCCTTCGGCTTTCTTGAATACGATATGGCCGACGTGCCCATTCTGCTGGGCGGCATGATTTACGGCCCGGTGGCGGGGCTGACCATACTGCTGGTGGTCAGCGTGGTGCAGGCCTTCCTGCTGGGAGGCAACGGCTGGGTCGGGCTGGTGATGCATTTCGTGGCCTCCGGGGTGATGGTGGTCATCGTCAGCCTCTTTTACCGGCACCGGAAGAACCTGAAGGAAACCATCCTGGGCCTGGTGCTGGGCACCCTGGCCATGACCCTAATCATGATTCCGATGAATCTGGTGCTGACGGTGGAATTTCTGGGCGCGCCCCGGCAAGTGGTGATCGACATGCTGGTGCCCCTGATCATCCCCTTCAATCTGGGCAAGGCGGGAGTGAACTGCCTGCTGGCCGGTCTGCTGCTCAAGGCCCTGACCCCCTTTCTGAACAAAAACCGGCAGCTCCTGATGCTGGACTGAACCCAGGGAACACCTCATGCGGGCCATGAAACATGGCCCGCATTTCGTTACTTTTTTCGGCCGGTTTACATTTTTTCGGCTCTGTGGTATACTAACTTCCTGCTTTTGAGGAAAGGGGAACGAGCGATTGGCAACGCTGGAAAATGAAGGGACGCTGCTCTTTGACGGGGCTTTCGGCACCTATTACGCCTCTCTCCCCGCCGTTCCCGACGAGGCGCGGGACCATCCCGAGCTTGCCTGCCTGCTGGACCCGGAAGAGGTCGTCCGGATCCACCGGGACTATATCGACAGCGGCGCGGCCGCCGTCAAGACCAACACCTATGGGGTAAACCGCCGCCTGACCGGGGACACCGGGCGGCGGGATGAACTGCTGCGGCAGGGCTATGCCCTGGCGGCCCGGGCCGCGGAGGGGACCGGCGCTCTGGTATTCGCGGATATCGGCCCGGTGGAGGGAGAGGACGCCCCGGAGGCGCAGGCGGAATACGCCGCCATAGCCGACGTGCTGCTGCGGGCGGGGGCCACCCGCTTTTTATTTGAAACCCTGCCGGAGGCGGCCCCCTGCGGCGAAGCCTTCCGCCGGATCCGGGAAACCACGGCGGACGGGCTTATCATCGCCTCCTTTGCCGTCACCCGGGACGGATATACCCGCCGGGGGCGGCATTACCTGGAGCTGTTCGCCCAGGCGGCGGCGCTGGGGGCCGATGTGGTGGGGCTCAACTGCGTGTGCGGGCCTGCCCACATGCTGGAGCTGCTCAGGCGGGTGGAGCCGGGACGGTACCGGCTGTCCGCCATGCCCAACGCGGGTTACCCGTCCACCGTCAACGGGCGGTGCGTCTATCTCGACAATCCGGCCTATTTCGCCGGACGCATCCGGGAGCTGCGGGACAGCGGCGTCCAGGTGCTGGGCGGCTGCTGCGGCACGACGCCCCGGCATATCCGGGCGGCGGCGGACAGCCTGCGGGACGGCGGGGACCGGACGGCGGCCGTTATCGCCGTGGAAAAGCCCCGCGGCCGTGAGCCCACCCCCAGCCCTCTGGAAGCCTGCGTTCATCCGGTGGTGGCGGTGGAGCTGCCCCCGCCCACCGATGGAGAAGCGGGCTTCCTTCTGGACGCCTGCCGGCGGCTGAAGGCGCGGGGAGCGGATTTCGTCACCCTGCCCGATTCCCCCATGGCCAAGCCCCGCGCCTCCAGCCTGATGACCGCCGGGCTCTGCCGCCGGGAAACGGGAATCGAGGTCCTGCCCCATCTCTGCTGCCGGGACCGGAACCAGATAGCCATCAAGGGGGATCTGCTGGCGGGAAGCCTGTTCGGCGTCCGCCACGTCCTGGCGATTACCGGGGACGCCGTCCCCGAAACGGATCGATTCTCCACCAAAAATGTCTTTGGCCTGAATTCCTGGCAGCTCATCCGTTTCATCGCCAGCCTCAACGAGGAGCTGTTCCCCGAAACCCCGTATTATATCTGCGCGGCGCTGAATATCAACGCGGCCAATTTTTCCCAGGAGCTGTGCCGGGCGGAGCGGAAGCTGGAAAACGGCGCCCGCTGCCTCATCACCCAGCCCCTGTTTTCCGATCGGGGAATCGCCAATTTCCGGCAGGCGCGCCAGGCCCTGTCCTGCCGTCTGCTGGCGGGAATCATGCCGGTGGCGGGCTACCGCAACGCCGTTTTCCTGAACAACGAGGTGCCCGGCATCGAGATTCCGGACACGGTGGTGGGGGCGCTGCGGGACAAGGGCCGGGAGGAAGCCCGGGACATCAGCCTGCGCTACTGCGCGGAGATTATCGGGCGGGTACGGGATGCCTGCGACGGCTATTATATCATGACGCCGCTCAGGCGTATCGATTTGTCCGAGGCGGTGGTCCGCACTATTCGGAACGAGGAGGAAGCCGGTCAATGCTGATTATCGGTGAAAAGCTGAACAGCTCCATTCCCAAAACCTTGACGGCCATGCGGGAGGGGGATGAGGAGGCGCTGCGGAGCCTCATCCGCGCGCAGGAGGCGGGCGGGGCCGCCTATCTGGATGTCAACACCGCGGGAATCGGCCTGCGGGCTGATGCTGGATTCCCCCACTCCCGCCGTGCTGGCCGCGGCCCTGCCGGAGGCCGGGGACAGGCCGGTGATGGTCAATTCGGTCAGCCTGGACGCCCGCTATGACGCGCTGCTCCCCCGCATCCGGGAGGCCGGCGCGGCGGTGGTCTGCCTGCCTCTGCGGGACGGCGCGGTGCCCGCCGACGCCGCCGGACGGGTGGAAAACGCCGTGCGGCTCGCCGATAAGCTGACGGCGGCGGGGATACCGGCGGACGCCCTCTATATCGACGTGCTGGCGGAGGCGGTAGCCCCCGCCGAAAACGGCGCCGTGACGGCCCTGGACACCATCCGCGGGGTCAAGGCGGCCCTGCCGGAGGTAAAGACCGTCTGCGGGCTGTCCAATATCTCCTTCGGCCTGCCCCGGCGGATCCATCTTAACGCGGCCTTCCTGTCCATGGCGCTGGCCGCGGGATTGGACGCGGCCATTCTGGATCCGTCCTCCCAGGCCATGCGGACCGCCCTGCTGGCGTCGGAAGCCCTGCTGGGACGGGATGAATTCTGCCTGTCCTACATCGCGGGTATGCGGGCGCTGATGGCGTGAGAGCACCGGCCAGGCATATATTAAAAGAAACTGAAAGGTATCTTTCAAAAAATACTCTAAATTCTGTTGATTTCTATCCTTGTCTGTGGTAAGCTCTAGTCGAGGGGAATGAGGATTTCATCGTATTTTGAAGGAGGGTACCGCCGTGATAACAATACGATTTATTAAGGATCCGGGGTATACCTATGACCTGTTTTTCCTGTTTATTTTGTATTTCAATACGGACTATTGTCTGACTCATCTGGTGAATTACAATCAGTCCGCCGAGGACACGGCGTTTTTTACCCAGGTATTAAGGGACTATGAGGAGATTCCCGACGATTTGCTTCCCTTCTTTTTTCTGAAGGACAATGGCAAATGCTTCATGACGGATTGCTATTTTGATCCCTATAGCGAGGATTTCACGACTACATATTCTCTTTCCAGGGTGCAAATGGCGCTGACGGATCACGAACAGGTCAAGGCCAATCTGATTCGCTATTATTTTACCGAAACGGATGAAAGCGCGGTGGAGGAGTGCAGGAATTCCATTGCGGCTGTCGGCCAACTGATTAAAGACTCCTCCTACAGCGATTCGGTCAAAAGCGCCCTGTACGCCTTTTTCATCAACCCTCTCCCCGTCCTGCAAAAGCTGTCTTTACAACTGATGACCATGGAGATTTCACTGGCAAAGCAGTATAGCGAGAAAAATAAGAAACTCAGTTTATTGGAGCAACAGTTTGATTTAGAAACCGTTTCGGAACAATTGAAATTATGCAGGAATGAAAGCTGTCATCTGGACGATTTCGACAGCATCTATGTGTCCGCATGCTTTATCAATAAGAACTGCATAAAAACGATTTATTTGGCTGATAAGGCAGTTTTACTGCTGGGACTGGATTATAAAGCGAGCCTGGAATACTGCATATCCGCGGTGAAAATACCCAGGCTGGATGTTTTGGGTAATGTGATTGCGGATGCGAAACGTTTAGAGATTTTGGACTTGATTGACTGTAAATCAGAAGTTACGATATGGGACGTCGAACGGGAGTTGGGAATCACAGGAACGGATGCCTGTCAACACCTTACCGCAATGCTGCGGGCCAATATGCTCAAAACCAGGAATCAAGGGCGGACCGTATTGTACCGCATCAATAAAGGATATTTTTCCGCTGTTTGCACCATGTTGAATCAGTATGCGGACTAAAAGAGAACGTGAGATAGCATAAGAGCCGCCCGGCTGATGGCCGGGCGGCTCTTATGCTCTGTTTCTTTTAT
>CAKTXU010000161.1 GCA_934630995.1 uncultured Eubacteriales bacterium | reverse complement strand
CCATTTGCCGACGCCGAAACGAGAGGTTGACAAAATCATTCGTTATCGACTTGGATCACTGAAGCTTGATACCAATAAGCTTCGGTGAACGATACCTCATTAAAGCTGGTGAGAACCGGATACGCTATCTTAAGATGAAACGATTTGAGGGTTTGGCTTCAAACTCAAAGCAGAATAAATCATGACGATTTTTTTCTTACCACTTTGTTTATGATTGCCCGTTGGAATATCAGCTTCAAATAAAGTAGAGTAAGAATGATGGAATATGTTCTCGGCACGAAGGCTTTGCGCAAAAACTACGGACACTTTCTCTGCGTCTGCGGATGCATGTGCATTCGCCGTCTTCAATCCGTAACAGCCGTTTCGGATTGGGCAGTACGGCTTAGTATATTTTATGATACTTTCAGGGGTTGGAATAATTATACAAACCAGCGCCTTGTTTTATTGCATTTCTGGGGAAATTGTGCTATGGTAAAGGAGGATTATCCACCGGAACATACCGGCGGTAATAAGGGGGATGTATCGATGGATCGGTTTGCGGCGTCAGAAAATCTACAGCGTCTGGATTTTTCCTTTATGCTCGGCAAGCTGAAAATCACCGTGCTGAAATTTTGTGCGTACTATGAATGCGGCGGCTGGGTTATCGATCGGCACGCCCACTCGAGCTATGAGTTTCACTATGTCGCCAGCGGCTCCTGCATTCTGAGGACGGAGGAGCGGGAATTTGTGGTGCGAGAAGGGGATTTTTATCTGTCGGTGCCGCATATCTACCATGAGCAGGCGAATGACAATAACATTCGTTATGTCGAGTATGCGCTTAACTGCGACATTGAGGGGGAGGCGGATGGCAGTGAGGCGGGTCTGATGCTGTCTATTTTCAATACTGTCGACGGCGTGCCGGTACGGGATACTCACGGCTTCCGTGAACTGTTTGAAGAAATCCTAGAGGAGGCCGGCAGGCAACAGCTGGGCTTTTACAGCAAAATCACCGGCGGGATTATGCAGCTCCTGGTGGCGGCGGCCCGCAACTTCGGCCAAAGCGGCCGCATCGGCTATACCGTACCCAAAAAAGTGCGTGACCGCGATATCCGGTTCAACGAAATCACACAGTTTATTGAGAAGAATCTGCACACCAATCTGCAGGTGTCCGACCTGGCGCAGCATTTTTATCTGGGAAACAAGCAGATTTCCCGTATTATTTTCAGATATACCGGCGTGACTGCGAAAAAGTACATCAATCAGCTCAAACGGCAGAAGGCCAAGGATCTGCTGAAAAACACCACTCTGAGCATCAGTGAGATCGCCGACCAGCTGGGATTTTCCAGTGATTACTATTTTAACCAGTTCTTTAAGCGGGAAGAGGGCTATCCACCGGGAATTTACCGCAGAAATGTCCAATAATCTTAAAACTTGGCCGAGTTCTGGTATTTTCATTAATCGATAAAAGGCTTAAGATTGAAGCTGTAAGATATAGTGAATTCAACAAAAGACAGACCTTGTGATTGGATAAAATTGACTGTTTATGCAGAGGGATACTGTCTTTTGGAGGATTTTTGCGCCCTTTTTTCCATGGAAAGCGATCCTGGTCAAACCCCAAAAGGGAAATTTTCACAGGTGGCAGACGGCAATTCGTCAAGAGAGTAATTTCCATACAAAATCACACAAGAGAGAAAGGATGGCATGAGAATGATGAAAACATGGTTGAAACCGGCCGCTGCAATATTGGCGGCGGCACTGCTCATGACCGGCGCCGCCGGATGTGGGGGACAGAAGGAGCCCACATCCTCCGGGGGAAGCGCCAGCCGGGACGCCTCGAAAACGAGCACCCTGAACCCGGACGGGTATGATTTTGGAGGAAAGACCGTTACCATCGCCTCGACCTACATCAAGCTCGATGAAATGGTGCCGGGGGTCAATGTGGACACCGACCGGCTGCTCAAGCGCATCGATGAGGTGGAGAAGGCCTTTCACGTCAATGTCGAATACAAGGAAGTGGAAGCGGCAAATTATTGGGATAACATGGCGACCACCATCATGAGCGGTGAGCCCTTCGGAGATGTGATGGAAGCTGTGGCATGGTACATAGGCAGCTGGATTCAGGCAGGCGCGGTCCGTGATGTGAGCCGGCTCAGCAAGGAGGCCGGGCTGGATTTTGACGACAGCACCTGGAGCCGGGTGACCAAGGAGTCGGTAACCTACGGTGACGCGATATATGCGTTCAACCGCAAACGCAACGTTCTGCAGGTGGGCTGCCTGTATAACAAAAAGCTGTTCCAGGCGGCTGGGCTCACCGACCCGAACGAGCTCATTGCGCAGAATAAAAAGTGGGATTTCGCCACCTTCCAGGATTACGCACGGCAGCTGGTGAAATACGATTCATCCGGTGAGGTGATGCAGTGGGGCGTCGGCACCACCTGTACGGACATGGTGCTGGCAGGCATGATTCTCTCCAACGGTGGCCAGGTGGTCAACATGGGCGACGACGGCGCACTGAAGCTGGGACTGACCGACGCCAAAGCGCTGGCGGCCATCGAAGTTTACAACAATATGTTCAACACCGATAAATCCTTGTATACCTTCGACTATAAAAAGGCGGCGGAGTTTCTGCCCTCCGGCAAGCTGGGAATGCTGCTGTGCGAGGAGTGGGTGGTCGAGTACGTCAACCAGTATGCGCAGGAAAACAACCTCAGCCGTGAGGACTACGGCCTGACCTATTTCCCGATTGGACCCTCCGGCACCGATTATCTCGATCCGAGCATGGGCGGCAACCCGATGTTTATTCCGACTTCACTGCCGGATGAGCAGGCCAAGATGGCTCTGATCATCTATGCGGCGCTGTACGGCCCGGATGAAACCCTGTCCCGTGAACAGGAAATCCGGTTGCGCGCGGAAGAACTGTTTGCGGACGAGGAGTCTGCAAAGGTGTACACCGACATCATTCTCAATGAGCGCGCACGGCAGAACGACATATGCCGTTCCGGTATCTTTGAATCCTTCCAGAGCATGGCCAAGTCCTTTATTGGCGGAGGCGGCACCCCCTCCTCCATTGTGAACGGACTCGCACCGGAGATGCAGGCGCTCATCGACGACAGCCCCTATAGCGCTATTCTCAAGGCGCAAAGGGAAAACAAAGGCTAAAGCGATTTGTGTGACGGGAGATAGTTGTACGGCGCTGCAAATGGCGGAGGTGCCGTTGCCGTCTTTGGACGGTCCCCATGCTAATTTGTATTCATCCCTATTATTTATGAAAACCGCGCTGTTTACCGGCACAGCTCCTGCGCCGGGGGATGCCCATGATGAGGAAAGGAATGGTCGACCATGCGGCTTCGGAGAATAACCGGATTGGCCTGTGCGTTCGCCCTGTGCCTGACGCTACCCTATACCGGATCTGCAAAAGCCGCTGAGGCCGACACACCCGATGGGGCTTCGGTGCGGTCGGTGACAGATGGTGCGGTGTTGCCGGTGGAGGTTTCCTTCGCCGACGGCGGTGTGGAGCCTTTGGCAATGACAGGGGCTGCTTTGGACGGCGAGAGCGTGCGGCTTTCCGAAGAGGACAGCATCACTCTGTCCCTGGAGGCGTCGCCCGGCGAATATGTTCTCGAAATCGACTACGATCCACTGCCGCAAAGTTCGCAGGATGTGGAGCTGTCTCTGCTATTCGACGGAGAGGCGCCCTTCCGGGCCGCTGAGGCGATACGGCTTCGGCGGCGCTGGCGTGACAAGGCGGATGCACCCCGGCAGGATGGCCGCGGCAACGATATCCGGCAGCCGCAGGAGGAAATCCCCTTTGAGGAGAGGGGGTGGCTGACCGCTACGGCCACAGACAGCACCGGCTATGAAAACGGCGCACTGCGGTTTACCCTCCGGAAATCCCAGACGCTGACAATCCGGGCGGCTCAGGGGGCCGTGCGCATCCGGACTATCCGGTTCAAGGCGGCAGAGCCGCCCCTGACCTATGCGCAGTATATGGCCGCTCATGCCGATATGGCCGACGCGGCGGTGTCGGCCGCGCCCTTGGAGGCGGAGTTGACCGCCTGGAAGAATGACCCAACCCTATTCGCCGTCGCTGACCGCACCACCCCGGCCACCTCCCCGTCGAAGGGGGCCAAAATCAGTCTGAACACCATAGGCGGCGAGAAGTGGACGACGGTGGGAAGTACCCTGGCTTGGACTGTGCAGGTGGAGGAGAGCGGCCTCTATGAAATACGGCTGCGTTGCCGTCAGAATTATTCCCAGGGCTTTTATTCCACCCGCAGTCTGCAGATAGACGGCAAAACGCCTTTTGCAGAGGCGGAGAACCTGCGGTTCCTGTACAAGCGCGGCTGGCAGATGATCGCCTTGTCGGACGAGGCGGGCACCCCTTACAGATTCTATTTTGAGGCGGGGCGGATGTATACGCTGTCGCTGACCGTCAGCCTCGGCGATTTTGCGGCGCTGCTTGGGCGAACCGCCGACTGCATAGAGGCACTCAACGACATTTACCGGCAGCTGCTCATGATTATGAGCGCGTCGCCGGACGGTTACCGCGATTATAATCTCGACGAGCTGATTCCGGACACTATTGAGGCGATGCGGGAACAGGCCGCGGCGCTGGATGGTATCGCTGACGATGTGGAGGCGGTGTCCGGGGCGGCGGGCGGCGATCTGGAGAGCCTGCGCAAGCTGGCGATGCAGCTGCGCCTATTCGCGGACGATACCGGCACAATCGCCGCCCGCTTCTCCCTGTTTAAGGATAATGTCGCAGCCCTCAATGACTGGGCGGCGGACGCGGCGGCCCGTCCGCTGGATCTCGATACTCTCCAGCTGGCGGCGCCGGGGTCGCCCCTGTCGGCGGCGGATGTCGGCTTTTTCAGCCGTCTGTGGTATGGGGTGAAGATGTTCTTCGCGTCCTTCTTTGAGGATTACACCAGTCTCGAAGCGCTGACCGCCGAGGCGGATGAAATCATCACCGTCTGGTCCACAGCCGGACGCGATCAGGCCTCGATTTACAACGACATGATCCGCTCCTTCTATCAGCCGCAGTCAGCGGAAACCTATGGCAAAACCGTGGGGGTGCGTATGCAATTGGTAGCTGCGGACACCATCCTGCCCTCATTGGCGACAGGCAACGGGCCGGATGTACTCATGGGTGCGGGCGTCGGCCAGCCGGTGGACTTCGCCATGCGCCGGGTGTCGGCGGACTTGCGTGAGCTGGTATCCGCGGCGGAGCTGGAGGAGGTCCTCTCCCGGTTCCGGGAGAGTGCCTATGTCC
>CAKTXU010000160.1 GCA_934630995.1 uncultured Eubacteriales bacterium | reverse complement strand
ACTACATGGTGTTTGACTTCTCCCTTACCGATGAAGAAATGGAACAAATCCGGGCTTTGGACAAGGCGGAAAGCGCTTTCTTTTCCCATCAGGATCCCCAGATTGTCGAGTGGTTTTTGTCGCGGGTTGAATAAGCTCCGGGCAACCGCTTTGTTTAACAGGGAAACAAGCGAAATTCCCCCTCCCGTCATGGGAGGGGGAATGGAACGTCTCTGCGTCACAGCGATATGAAAAGAGCGGTTTCCTCACCCGTCGCTAAAAAAGCGCCCTTTGTCATTGGGAGGAATGGGCAGTCAAGTCCGGGAAACCCATGTCCGCAGGAGGAACGCGAAAGCCTCCATAATCCAGCCGGGAAAGACGTTTCCGCTGAAGCAGGCCTACCCGTTGAAGTATGTAGCGCCCCCCTTACGTCTCTCCACAGCCGTCCGCCTCCATCAAAGACGCCAGGGCCGCGACCGCCGTATCGATTCCCGCCTGGGCCGAGGAGGCACGGGGGTTGGGGAGACCGGCCGCCTCCCGTTCCTGATTCCAAAGCACGGTCAGCACGCATCCGGCCCGGATACCCAGGGAGGCCGCCGTAATAAACAGAGCTGCGGACTCCATTTCCGAGGCCAGGCAGCCTCCCCGCAGCCAAGATTGCCATTGGTTTTTGAGTTGACAGGATACCGGCGACGCCTCGGGATCGTGCTGTCCATAAAAGGAATCCTTGCAATGGACCACCCCGGTGTGCACGGTATATCCCAACCGCCTTCCCGCGACAGTCAGGGCGGAGGTCACCTCCAGCTCCGGCACGGCGGGAAATTCTATGGGTAAATACTCCCGGGAGGTGCCTTCCTGCCGGATAGCCCCGGTGGCCACAACCAGATCGCCGCCTAGCACATCGGTCCGCATACCGCCGCAGGTGCCTGCCCGTATCATGGTGCGCACCCCGCAGCGGTAGAGCTCCTCCACACAGATTGCCGTGGATGGCCCACCGATACCGTGAGAGGTCACCAGCAGCCGCCTGCCGCCGATTTCAGCCGACCAGGTGGTGAATTCCCGATTAGCCGCCTCAAAACAGGGGGTTTCTAAACCCTTGGCGATTTCTTCCACCCGGCCGGGATCCCCCGTCAGCAGGGCATAATCCGCCCCCTGCTCCGGATGCAGACCGATGTGATAAAGCTTCTCTTCATTAAAATTCATCATCGTGCCACGCCTCCTTGCTTACTGTCGCCTTATCTGCTGAGTCCAGTATAGCATATATCGCCGCCGAACCGCACGATTTTTTGGAAAATGCCCATCCTCTGCGCTGAGACATCCCGCATTGCTTGACAAGCGGTGTACCATTCACTATAATACCACCATACAGCCGCCGCTTTGAGGGGATTCAAAGCGGTCATTTTTATGAGGGGGCGTTTCCCATATGGAAAAAAATGCGGCCCGCTCCGGCGGATTCGGCCGAACGCTTGTGACGCTGGCCGTTCCCATCGTCATACAAAATTTCATCGTATCCTCCCTGAACATGGCGGACACTTTGATGCTGGGGAGCCTCGCGGATCCGGTCATGGCCGAGTCCGCAGTTGCAGCCGCCGGAGTGGCCAACCAATATTTTTTCCTGTTCAATCTGGTGGCCAACGGGGCGGCGGCCGGCGCCAGTGTCTTCATCTCCCAGTATTGGGGCTGCGGTGATCGGCAAAGCATCCGGAGGACGACCGGATTGGGCCTGGTCACCAATTTGCTCATAGGGCTTCTCTTCACTCTTCCCGCTCTGTTATTCTCCGGCGGGATCATCCGCCTGTTCTCCCCCTCACATGTGATTGTAGGGCTGGGCGCCTCCTATCTGCGGCTTGTCTGTCTGAGCTATGTTTTTACCGGCGTCTCCTTTCTGCTTTCCAATGCCTTGCGCAGCATCGGCCGCACCGCCCTGCCCATGGCAGTGAGCATCATGGCGGTAGGCACGAATATCATCCTCAACTGGGTGCTGATTTTCGGCAAGCTGGGCGCACCTGCCATGGGGATCCGCGGCGCGGCCCTGGCCACCCTGCTGGCCCGAATTTTGGAGTGCGGGCTGCTGCTCCTGCTGAGTTTCCGTAAGGGATGCCCTTTGCGGGGGCCGTGGAAGGAGCTTATGGGCTTCGACAGCGCCTTTGTCCTCAAAACCGTACGCCAGACCGTCCCTATTGTTCTTAATGAGGGGTGCTGGGCTCTGGGCGCCATCCTCTATGTCGCAGCCTACGGGCATATCAGCGATCAGGCTATCGCCGCCTTTCAGATATGCAGCACCATCCAAAACCTCTTTATGGTGGTTTGCTTCGGTCTGGCCAGCGCGGCCCTGGTCATGACCGGCAACGAAATGGGGGCGGGACGCCGGGAACGGGCGCTGGCCTATTCGCGAAAGTTCACCCTGCTCGGCCTGCTGACGGGCCTGCTTCTCGGAGTGACTGTTCTCTTTGCCGCGCCCGGACTGCTCACCCTGTTTAACGTGACGTCGGATTCCGCCGCTTCAGCCGTGGCCATGCTGCGAATTTTTGCGCTCATCGCCCCGGTCCGGGTACTTAACGTGGTGCTTATCGTCGGGGTCTTCCGCGGAGGTGGGGATGCGGGCTTCGCTTTGGCGGCTGAGGGATTGACCATGTGGTGCATTGGCGTTCCCCTGGCCTTCCTGGGCGCTATGGCCTTCCATCTGCCGGTGGAACAGGTGGCTCTGCTGGTCACCCTGGAGGAGATCGTAAAATGTGTCGTCTGCCTTATCCGGCTGAAAAGCAATCGCTGGCTCCACAATGTCATTGGGGAAACAGCCTCGATTTCTACAGAATAAAATCCCCTCGACAAATTCCATCCTTTTTTGCGCCTCAGAAGGTCTATACTTGGGGTAACAGATAGAAAAAGGAGAGGATTTCTATGCCCCGTGGTGTCAGGAAAAAGATGGATTACGATGAAGAGCTGCAAAAAATCGACATGCAGATTATCCGCTGGCAGAACACTATTAAGGAACTGCAGGAACGCAAGCGGGAACTGGCCGAACAGAAACAGCAGGAAGAAATGCGGGAAATTTATCGCTACATGCAGGAGACAGGTATGACCTCGGAGGACCTCCTGGCCCGTCTGACCGCTACAACAGAATAAACATAGATATAAAAGGCGCTTACGGACCGCTAATGGCGGTTCGTAAGCGCCTTTTTGACTAAGCGGCTTGCATGACCATATTCATGAAGGTCTGGGCCGCCGGAGTCATATATTTATCCTTGTGCCGGATGAGGAGGTAGCGGCGTTCCAGGGATACGTCCCGCAGAGACAACTGACGTACCTCTCCCTGTTCCAGCGCCTCCTTCACCAGTAGATAAGGCAGCAGGGATATACCAAGACCATTCCCCACCGCATGAACAATCGCCTGGGTGCTGGCGCTCTGCCAGACCGGGCGCACGGCCTCACCGTATACCGCCAGAATGCCGTCCACAATTTCCCGTCCGGCGCTGCCTCTTTCCCGCAGCAGAAGCGGCTGCTCCCGCAGTTCCCCAACCCCTATTTCAGTTCTTCCATCAAAGATACCGTTCGGCGGGGCGATGACCACCATACGATCGCGGAAAAAGCATTGGCACTCTATCTGAGGATGGTGGACGCTCCCTTCGATGAGCCCCAAATCCAGCTCACTGCGCAGCACCTGCTCCTCCACGGTTTCCGAATTGTCCACCACCGCTTCAACACGCAGTTGCTCCCGCTCGGTCCGGAACCGACGGATAAGGCCGGGGAGCAAGCAGTTGCCCACCGTGATACTGGCTCCTACCCGCAACACACCTAGGCTGTCCCAATCCCGTATTCTCTCTAAATCATCAAACAGGCGCAGGATGTGAACGGCATATTCCAGGAAATGCCTGCCCGCTTCTGTCAGCCTGAGCCGCCGTCCAATTCTGTCGAACAGCCGCACGCCATAATAGCTTTCCAACTCCGCTATAGCCGCACTGGCAGCGGGCTGGGTCATATACAGCGTTTTAGCGGCGGCGGTAACGCTGCCGCAGTCGCATACCTCCGCGAACACCCGCAGATGTCTCACCGTCATACCCTCATCTCCGTATATAAATATATTTTATTAAAACAATAAAATTATACTATTTTACATATGATTTGACAAGATGTAAAATGGGGAGAGCCGATTTTAGGAGGAAGATGGAGTTGAAGAAGAAAAAGGCTGGGATTTACGGCAGGCTTTTCCTGTCTACCTTTTCGCTAAGTGCCTTCACATTGGGAGGCGGTTTCGTCATTGTGCCGCTGATGAAAAGAAAATTCTGCGATCAGCTGCATTGGCTGGAGGAGGAAGAAATGCTGAACCTGGCAGCCATCGCACAATCCTCCCCCGGAGCGGTGGCGGTTAATGCGGCTGTGCTGGCCGGATACCGGATCGCGGGAATACCGGGAGCGCTGGTAGCAGTTCTGGGCACCGTACTGCCGCCGCTAATTATCTTATCGGTGGTTTCCCTCTTCTACGCCGCCATTCGCGACAACCTACTGGTTGCTGCTGTACTCAAGGGTATGCAGGCCGGTGTAGTCGCTGTCATTGCTGACGTAGCATGGTCCATGGGAGGCGGTGTATTTCGCAGCCGTGATTTTCTGTCCATTGCTATCCTATTGGGTGCCTTTGCCGCGACCGCCCTGCTCCACGTTAACGTGGTTTTTATCATTCTAATCTGCGGCCTGCTGGGTGGATTGCGCGCCCTGATGGCACATCACAGGAAAAGAAAGGGTGGAGACACGGCATGATATATTGGCAGCTTTTCTGGAGTTTTTTTCAAATCGGTCTGTTCAGCTTCGGCGGCGGCTACGCTGCCCTGCCGCTGATTCAACAGCAGGTGACAGTGTATCACACCTGGCTGTCCTTAGGGGAGTTTACCGATCTTGTCACCATTTCTCAAATGACGCCGGGTCCTATTGCCATCAACGCCGCCACCTTTGTCGGCATCCGAATAAGCGGACTTCCCGGGGCGCTTGTCGCCACTTTGGGCTGCATCCTGCCCTCGATTGGCGTGGTATCCCTGCTGGCCTTTCTCTATTTTCGTTATCGGGAGCAGTGTGTTTTACAGGGTATGCTGGCCGCGCTTCGTCCCGCCGTGGTGGCTCTCATCGCCACCTCCGGCGTGACACTGCTGGAGACGGCGCTCTGGGGGGGCGTCGGATTCTCCTCCAAGCCCACGCGGCCGGATTTCATCGCGCTGGCTGTTGGATTGGCGGCCTTCGTGCTGCTGCGCTGGAAAAAGCCCAGTCCTATTCTGATCATGCTGAGCTCCGGCATCTTGGGC
>CAKTXU010000159.1 GCA_934630995.1 uncultured Eubacteriales bacterium | reverse complement strand
ATCATAGGCGGTATAGAAAACCGTTTCCGCCCCCCGTATCAGGGGGAAGCGGTAGGGCTGGTGGAGACAGTCCTGCACGGCCACCCGCAGGTTTTCCAGGCGGCCGGAGAAGAGGGCGGCGGTCATCTGGGCCGCCCGGGAGAGATTGTAGACCGCGTCCGCCCGGGTGACGGTTTCAGGCAGGGCGGCGCGGGCCGTTTCGGTTTTCAGCTCGAAGTCGGGGATGAAGAGGGCGAACCGGATCCGCTCCGACACCGGCACGCTGACGGTGTATACCCGCTTATCCTCCATCACGGCGGTGACCAGCCCGCCCAGCAGGGCGGGGGCCACGTTGTCGGGATGCCCCTCCAGCTCCGCCGCCAGATCGCATATCCCCTCCCGGGAAAGGGGGCTGCCCAGCAGGGTGTTGGCCCCCAGCAGCCCGGCCACCAGACAGGCCGAGGAGCTGCCCAGCCCCCGTGTCATGGGGATGTTGTTCTCCTGGATGATGTGCAGCCCGTGAAAGGGGCGGCCGAACCGCTCGAACAGCAGCCGGGCGGTGTGGTAAATCATATTGCTTTCGTCGGTGGGGATGGGGACGCCGTCGGCGGCCTCGATGCGGCAGCCCTCCGCCTCCTCCATCCACACCCGGTTATACAGGCTCAGGGCCAGCCCCAGGGCGTCGAAGCCGGCCCCCAGGTTGGCGCTGGAGGCGGGTACGGTGATTTTCAACATAGGAAGTCCTTTCTAACGGTGCCGCCGGCCTTACAGCGAGGCGATGCGCAGCCGGCTGACCAGCTCCGCGTCCAGGGCGGCCAGCTTGCCGTCCAGCTCCTTTTCGGGAAGCAGGGGGGTGGCGAAGCAGAGCTCGCCCGGCGCCGGTGAATCGGCGCTTACCCGGCTCACCCCGCCCAGCAGCCTGCCGGCCTCGGCCAGGACGGCGTCGGGCGCAGCGCAGCGCAGGCGCACCAGCAGGGACACCGGCTCCTCTCCATAGTCCTTCACATAGCCCTCGGCGCCCCGTTCCCAGAAGAGGTATTTCCGGGCGTCCAGGTGCTTGACCTCGTCGATGACATCGGCCACCACGGCGCTGGCGGTGGGCAGCTTACCCGCGCCGCGGCCGTAAAAGACCACGTCGCCGATGGCATCCCCGCGGACCATGATGCCGTTGAAAACGTCGTCCGCCAGCCGGCTGGAGGAGGGGATGACCATGGGCGCCACGATAACATAGAGGCGGCCGTCCTCCTCCCGCCGCGCCCGGCCCAAGAGCTTGATTTCCCCGCCCCAGGCCCCGGCGTATTTCACGTCGTCCAGGGTGACGGCGGCAATGCCCTCGGTGTGCACCTGCTCGGGATAGACATGCTTGCCGAAGGCCAGGGAGGCCAGTATACAGATTTTGCGGCAGGCGTCGTGGCCCTCGATGTCGGCGGCGGGATTGCGCTCGGCATAGCCCAGCTTCTGGGCCAGGGCCAGGGCGTCCCCGAAGGGCATGTCGTCCTCCACCATCCGGGAAAGCATGAAGTTGGTGGTGCCGTTGAGGATGCCGGCGATTTCATAGACCTCGTTGGCCGCCAGGCACTGATCCAGCGGCCGGAGGATGGGGATGCCCCCGCCGACACTGGCCTCGAAGAGGAAGTTCAGATTGTTGTTGCGGGCGATTTCCAGCAGCTCGTCGCCCTTGGCGGCCACCAGCTCCTTGTTGGAAGTGACGACGCTCTTGCCCGCCAGCAGGCACGATTTCACATACTCATAGGCGGGGTGGAGGCCGCCCATGGTTTCCACCACGATGCGGATTTCCTCATCCCCCAGGATATCCTGAAAATCCTTGGTGAACAGGGCGGCATAGGGGAGCGCGGGAAATTCCCGGAGATCGAGAATCCGCTTGACCTCGATGCCCTCTCCGGCCTTGTGGGCGATGCCGGCGGCGTTTTTTTGCAGAACCTCCACCACGCCGGAGCCCACCACCCCATGTCCCAAAATCGCGACTGCTATCATCTCTCGTACTTCCTTTCGACTGATATCGTGCTGTTCAGCTGCGCGTGCGGCCCCGGCCGTCGCCGGAGACGCGGGTAATCCGCTCCACCCCGTGGATCCGCCCCAGGGAGCGGACGAAGGTATCCGCCGGCATCTCCAGCCGATCGGTCCGGGCGGAGATGGATACGGAGGCGGTGCCCCCGGCGGGGATGTTCTGATTGACGGTCAGGATGTTGGCCCCGGCCTGCGCGAAGGCGGACAGGACGGTGGACAGCACCCCCGGCCGGTCCTCCAGCAGGAAATGGACGGTGAGAATGCCCCCCGTTTTCCCCGCGTCATAGGCGAAAACCCCGTCCTTATACTTGTAAAAGGCGCTGCGGGACAGGCCCGCCAGCCGGGCGGCCTCGGCGGCCGTTTCCGCCTGCCCGGACTGGAGCAGGGCCTTGGCCTCCAGGACCTTGCCGAACACCTCCGGCAACAGGGCGGCGTCCACCAGCAGCAGCTGTGGTTCGGCGTTTGAGGAAGCCATGCTGTCCACCTCCCGCGTACATTTGTATCGCAATGACATACACTATACCACGCGGACGGCCTGTTTTCAAGGAAGCCGGCAAAGATAAAAATCCGGTATATGCTTATTATACGCCGTTATCCCCGGGTTTGCTTCTGGAATCTCGTCCGTTCTCCGTTTTTTGCTTTTCCACGTTTTTCACCACTTCCGCGCCGTCCCGGCGTCGCTCTTGTGGAAAATGCCCACGCGGGGCCGTCGATGGGAAATAAAGCGGCGGAATCGGGGCATGCTGAAAGGAGAAACGTTCGAGATATATGCGGAGGGAGCGGGCAATATGAAGGAGGGAGCGGGCGGCGGGACGCCGGAGATACGCGGAGATGCAAATCGCCTGGAGAAAAAAAAGACCTTGCTGATAAACGCGGCCTGGGCGGGCGTGTGCCTGCTGCTGGCCTATCTGGCTGTGCGGTATCTCCTGCTGTGGCTGCTGCCCTTTGTCTTCGCCTTTTGCGTGGCGGCGCTGCTGCAGCGGCCCCTGCGCTGGCTGGTGGCCAAAACCGGCGCCAGCCGGGGGTATTTTTCAGTGGTTCTGGTGGTGCTCATCCTGCTGGCGCTGGCGGGACTGGTGGGGGCGCTCTGCTGGCAGCTGGCGGGGGCGGTGATCCGGTTTGTCTCGGACGAGGGCTCCATGCAGGCGCTGCAGGAGGGGATCCAGGGGATCACCGACACCGTGCAGGGCTGGCTCGCGCGGCTGTCCGCCTCCCTGGCCCCCGGCGCGGGCGCCTCCCTGGAGGGCGCGCTGGCGGGGGTGGCCGATAAGCTCATCGGCATGCTGCCCGGCCTGTTCGCCGGTGTGGCGGGCTGGCTGACCGGGAGCCTGCCCACCCTGGGCGTCAGCTTCGTGGTCTGGTTCATCGCCTCCATCTTCTTATCCATCGATTACGATCGGGTCACCGGCTTCCTTCTCCGCCAGGTGCCCGGCCGCCGCCGCCCGCTGGTGGACGCGGTCCGGACCCTGTGCCACGATACCCTCTTCAAAATGGGGAAGGCCTATCTGCTGCTGATGCTGCTGACCTTCGGGGAGCTGACGGCCGGCCTGCTGCTTTTGCGGGTGCCCCACGCCGTCCTTCTGGCGGCCCTCATCGCGGTGGTGGATATCCTGCCGATCCTGGGCACCGGCACGGTGCTCATCCCCTGGATAGCGGTGAGCCTGCTGGGCGGGAACACCGCCTTTGCCGTCGGGCTGACGGTGCTCTATGTCGTCATCACCGTCGTCCGCAACATTCTGGAGCCGCGGGTGGTGAGCCGTCAGATCGGCCTCCATCCCCTGGCCACCCTGTTTTTCATGTTCCTCGGCCTGCGGGCCACCGGAGGGATTGCAGGTATGCTGCTGTTTCCGGTGGGGGCCATCATCGTCAAGCAGCTGCAGGAGGCGGGGCATATCCATCTGTGGAAATAGCGCGCCCGCGGAATTATGGGGTAGATTTTTGTTAATACCTGTCGTATAATAAAAGCATCACAATACGAAATGGTGGCTGAACGATGGGATTTTTCGACAAGCTTTTCGGACGGAAGAACAGGACGGAGGAACGGCCGGCGCCAGCGGAAACGGCGGCCGCGGTGGAGACGCCGCCGCGGGAAAAACCCATCCCCCCGGTGGAGGCGCCTCCTGCGCAGGCGCTTCCGGCGGAAACTCTCCCGGAGGAGATTTTGCCGCCTGCTCCGCCGCCTCCCGAGGCCGCGGAGGAGACGGCGGGGGAGCCGGAGGATAAGCCGGAGACGGAAATGCCCGCGCAGGACCTGCCGTCCCCGCGGGAGGAAGCCCCGGAAGCGCCGCCCCGGGCGGCTGCCACGGCCGCGCTTTCGCCTGAGGCGCAAAAGAAGCTGGACGGCTATTTTGCCCGGCTGCGGGAGCTTTATCCCGACGGGGAGGTATCCCGGCTCAACACCGGCCACAAGAAGCTGGCGGAACGGGGCGCGGCCCTGCGCAAGCTCATCGGGATGGAAGGGAACCTGGACGGCTTTTTCGCCCTGGGCGGGTTCACCTACCGGCGCAGCGGGGGAGGCCGCCCGCCCCTGCCCCTGACGGAGGAGGACTGCCGGGCGCTGCACCGGCGGATCCGGGAGCTGTTCCCCGGCGGCGTGCCGGTGGTGATGGCGGTGCGGGACGCGGATCACCGGGCCTTCCTGGACCTGCGGGCGGTGGCCCGGCGGGAAGGGGTCAACGTCGGGGACTATCTGCGGCAAAACGGGCTGATGGCGGGGCAGGCCCAGCCGCCGTGCGAATCCACAGGGGAAAAATGACAGGATTGTTATCAAAAGTTTGCAATTTTCCTCTTTATAAAGAGGATAGGGTACGCTATAATAGACACAGTCCTTTGGGAGATACCCTCTCGCGGCTGTGTCCCCGCGCCTGCCGTCCGGGCAAACGCGGGGCTCTCCCGGAAAAACAGGCGCGGCCTGTGCCGTAAAAAGTCGAATTTTCCCGATTTATACCGCCGGACGGCGGGAAACCGGGCATATAGCCGGATAAAAAAAGGAAAGGGGCCGATGGCGATGGCAATGCTGAACAAGGTGAAGCTCCAAATCTGCGGGACGGAATATTCCGTCTCGTCGGAGGAGCCGGAGGAATATATGCGGGAGCTGGGGGTGCAGCTGGACAGGGACATGCGCACCCTGATGAACAACGACGAGCGGGTGAGCACCACCATGGCGGCGGTACTCACCGCCCTGAACAACGCCGACCGGGCCCAAAAGGCCACCCAGACCGCGGACAATCTGCGCGCCCAGATGAAGGATTACCTGGACGACAATGCCCGCGCCCGGCAGGAGGCGGACAACGCCCGCCGGGAGGC
>CAKTXU010000158.1 GCA_934630995.1 uncultured Eubacteriales bacterium | reverse complement strand
CAGCATAGGGGCGGAGCTGACCGATACGGGCACCAGCTTTGTTCTTTCCCTCGAAGCGGAAACGGCGGGGGGAAAAGCGGAAAACCGCTATTTGCTGCTGATGGAGGGAGCGGACGGGCTGACCGATCGCCGCGCGGTCCTGTCTTTTGTCGCGGAGTGCCGGAAACTCCTTTCCTGTTCGTCACCGAAAAAATAGCGGCAATTATGTCTGCATAGTAAAGGGGACAGTGGGTGTGAAAAAGATAGCCTGGAAGATATCCGCGCTCCTATCCGCAATGCTTCTGTTCCTGCCGTATTTCCCCTGTCTGGGAGAGGAGGCGGCCGGCGGAGCAGAAATGACCGGGGCAGCCCGACGGGAAGATGAGAAGCCGGCAGAAGGACCTCCTGGATATACCGCCTACGCGGCGCAGTTTTCCGAGGTCCCGTATATCACGGAGACGCTGGAGAAGGCGGGTACCGCTTACGACCCTGCCGGCACCACTGCCACGGTGCGGGAACGGGAGGGCGCGCTGGAAATAGCGCCGGATGGGCAGGCAGCCTGGAACGTCACGGTAGAAAAGACCGGCTTTTATCGCCTGGCCTTCCGTTACAAGTCAGTGACCGGCTCCACTTCGGCCATGGAAAGGGAAATCCTGGTGGACGGCGCTCTACCCTTTAAGGAAGCACAGTATGTGGCGCTGAACCGCACCTGGTCGGACGTTCTGAACGAGGGCAAATTCGAGACGGATATTTCTGGAAACGACCGGAAACCGGGACGTCAGGAGGCGGATATCTGGCAGATAGAGGAGGCTGCAGACTCCTCCGGGTATATCGGGGGCGCTTTGTACTTCTATCTGGATGAGGGGACCCATCAATTGGCCCTGAACGGCGGTCAGGGAACCCTGCTTCTGGAGCGCCTGATACTGGGAGGGTACAGGCAGCTCCCTACCTACGGCCAGGTGAGGAAGGGATATCAGGACAAGGGCTATCAGCCGGCGCAGGCGGAGCCTATTCTGATGGAGGCGGAATTTCCGGCACTCAAGTCGGATATGTCCATTTATCCGCTCAATGACAAGTCCTCTGCCATTACGAGTCCCCAGAGTCCGACACGGATACGCCTGAACACAATCGGCGCCTCAAAATGGCAGAAGTCCGGCCAGTGGATCGCCTGGACCATCCGGGTGGAAAAGGCGGGGCTTTATAAAATCGGCTGCCGTTTCCGCCAGGATTTGTATCCCGGCATGTTCGTGACACGGGAGCTGCGCATCGACGGGGAGATTCCTTTTCAAGAGGCGGCAAATCTCACCTTTATGTACGACAACGGCTGGCAAAGCGGCTATCTCGGCGCTAATGGGGAGGACTTCGAGTTTTATTTCGTTCCGGGCCAGGATTACGAACTGAAGCTCAAGGTCGTCCTGGGAGACGTATCCGAGGCCCTCGGTACGCTGGAGGGGATGCTGCTCGAACTCAATCAGATTTACCGCAACATTCTGATTATCACCGGTTCCGTACCGGATATCTACCGGGACTATAAATTTAATGCCCTGATCCCTGAAACGGTGGAGAATATGCAGACCTGCGCCGACATCATCCGGGGTGTGGCAGAAAGCCTGGAGCAGGTAACGGGGGAAAAAGGGGAGTATTCCGCCCTTTTGAATAAAATCGTCATGCAGCTGGAGCTGATGCACAATAAGCCGAAAAAGATTGCCGCCAATCTGGAGGCGTTCCAGAGCAATATCGGCGCGCTGGGTACCTGGGTGTTGAGCGCCCGCAATCAGCCGCTGGAGCTGGACACGATTTTTCTGCATTCCGGCGGAGAACCGCTTCCCCGCGCGGAGGCCGGTTTTTTCCGGGGCTTTGCCTTTGGCTTCCAGTCCTTCCTGTCCTCCTTTTTCAATGATTACGATACGGTCGGCATGACCCAGGAGCTGGGGGCGAGCGACAGGCGCATCAAGGTGTGGACGGCCACCGGCCGGGATCAGCTGCAGGTCATCCGGCAGCTCATCGACGAATCCTTCACCAAGGATTCGGGCATCGGCGTCAATCTCCAGCTGGTGTCGCCTGGCTCCCTTCTTCCCTCCACACTGGCGGGTATCGGGCCGGACGTCGCGTTGTCCAATGCCGGATCCGATCCCATCAATTTCGCTATCCGCGGCGCCGTGACGGAACTCGGCCAATTTTCCGATTTTGAGGAAATTGTGCAGCGCTTTCACGAAAGCGCCATGGTGCCCTACACCTTTATGGGAAAGAGCTATGCCTTGCCCGAAACCCAGTCCTTCAACATGATGTTTTACCGCAAGGATATCTTTGAGGAGTTTGGTCTGAGCCGTCCGGAAACCTGGGATGATTACTACGCGCTGATTCCACAGCTGCAGAAGAACAATATGCAGTTGGGCTTTCCGCTGGGCTTGGCCGGGCTACTGGTCTTTTTCGGACAGACGGGGGAAGACCTTTACAGGGATAACGGTGCTTCCTGCAACCTGGATACCGATGCAGGGCTGGACTCTTTTAAAAAACAGTGTGACCTATTTACCCAGTATGATTTTCCACGGGAATACGATTTCCCGAACCGCTTCCGTACAGGGGAAATGCCCATCGGCATCGCCGATTACACGGTTTACAACACCCTGACGGTGTTTGCACCGGAAATCCGCGGCTTGTGGGAAATGGTACAGGTGCCGGGAACGGTTCGGGAGGACGGTACCGTGGATCACAGCGTGATGTCCGGAGGTCTGTCGGTGATGATGATGGAGGCCGCGCAGGATAAGGAAGCCTCCTGGGATTTCATGAAATGGTGGACCTCGGCGGATACCCAGAGCCGGTATGCGCTGGAGATGGAGAGCATTTTAGGCCCCTCCGCGAAACATCCTTCCGCCAACATGGAATCTTTTCAGAAAATGTCCTGGTCGGCTACGGATTACGCCCACATTATGGAACAGTGGGAAAGCGTCAAGGGGATTCCCGAGGTTCCCGGCGGGTATTTCACCTCACGAAACGTGGAGTTTGCCTTTGTGCGCGTCTATAACAAGCGGGACAATCCCACGGAAGTCCTTCTCGATTATATTCCCAAAATCAACCATGAGCTGAATCGCAAGAGAAAAGAGTTCGGCATCGGGTGATTCCGGCGACGGGATCCCGCGGTATGCCCCATACTGTGCGAAAAGGGAGCGATGTCATGATGGATACGGCCGTTATCGGAAAAAGGAACCGCATACGCGGCAAGGGGTTGTTCGGCCGCATATGGAAAATGCGTATCGCCTATGCATTCGTCCTGCCCTATATGCTCCTTTTCACGGTGTTCACCGTTTTGCCGGTCCTTATTTCCGTTGTTCTGAGCTTTACTTCCTTCAATATTCTCCAGCCGCCGAAGTTCATCTTTATGGACAATTATATCAACCTTTTCGCCAACGACGACGTTTTCACCATCGCGCTGAAAAACACGTTGATTGTGGCGGCGATTTCCGGCCCTCTCAGCTATCTGCTGTCTTACATGTTCGCCTGGATGATCAACGAGCTGCGGCCGATGCTCAGGGCCTTTGTCACCCTGATATTCTACGCCCCCTCCATTGTGGGCAACATGTACATCATCTGGACCATCCTGTTCAGCGGCGATTCCTACGGCTATATTAACGGCTTCCTCATCCGGTTGGGAATTATCGCCAAGCCTATTCTCTGGCTCAAGGATCCCAATTATATGATGGCCGTGCTGATTATCATCGTCCTGTGGTCGAGCCTTGGCACCAGCTTTCTGGCTTTCATCGCCGGCTTCCAGGGGATCGACAAATCCCTATATGAGGCCGCGGCGGTCGACGGCATCACCAACCGCTGGCAGGAGTTGTGGTATATCACCCTGCCCTCCATGCGTCCGCAGCTGATGTTCGGCGCGGTGATGAATATCACCTCCTCCTTCGGTGTGGGAGCTGTCGTCACCTTGATTTTCGGCTTTCCCTCCGCGGACTATCAGGTGCACACCATCATCAATCACCTGGAGGATTTCGGCGGACAGCGCTTTGAAATGGGGTATGCCTCGGCGATTGCGGTGGTGCTGTTCGTGCTGATGGTGGCCACCAATCTGATTATCAAAAAATTCCTGTCAAAGGTAGGTGGATAAGGATGCCTGCGACCACCGGAACGCACAGCGCCTTCAGGGGGAAGGTCAGACACAAAAGGCTCAACCGTTCCTTCGGCGGCAGTTTGTTCATCTTCCTGGTTCTCGCATTGTTCGGCATTTTCATGCTTCTTCCCATTGTTTACAGCCTTTCCACCTCTCTGAAGCCGCTGGATGAGCTGTGGTATTTCCCGCCGAAATTCCTGGTGGAGAACCCAACCCTGAAGAATTTCAGCGATCTGTTCAAGGTCATGTCCAATTCCTGGATCCCCTTTCCCCGGTACATATTCAACACCGTGTTCATTTCGGTGGTGGGTACGGCGGGACATGTCCTTCTGGCCTCCATGTGCGCCTACGGCTTGTCGAAATTCCGGTTTCCGGGGGATCGGATCATGTTCAATATGGTCGTGTATTCTCTGATGTTCACGGCCACTGTCACGGCGATCCCCAGCTTCCTCATCATCAAGCAGCTCGGCTGGATCGATTCCCATCTGTCCTTGATAATCCCCGCCTTCGCCTATCCCCTGGGACTGTACTTGATGAAGCAGTTCATGGAACAGATGGTGCCCGATACGATTCTGGAGGCGGCCCGTATTGACGGCTCCGGTGAATTCCGCATGTTTTTCCGGATTGTCATGCCGATGGTGAAGCCCGCTTGGCTGACCCTGATTATCTTTTCCTTTCAAAACCTCTGGAACATGGGGGCAAGCGTCTATATTTACGATGAAAAGCTGAAAACCTTCAATTATGCGCTGTCTCAAATCCTCGCGGGCGGCGTGGCGAGAACCGGCACGGCCGCCGCCGCCACCGTGATTATGATGCTGGTGCCCATCACGCTTTTTCTGATAACCCAGAGCAACATCGTGGAAACCATGTCTACATCGGGCATGAAGGAATGAGTGGGCGGGGTGACATGAACGGAATCCCTGTTCTGTGGAGGTGCGCGCAGTGAATCTCAGAAAATTGGCCGGCCTTGCGCTGCTGCTCGGCTTTTTGGGCGGAACCATGGCCTCCGCGGCGGAGCTGCCATATCCGACCTATACCTATTCCTATGAAGGGGAGGTACGCTATTCCCCCGCAGCTTATACGCCCAGCCGTTCGGTGGAGTTCGGCCAGACCGAGGCCGGCGCTCTGAAGAATCCCAGCGATTTGGTGGTGGACAGCCAAAACAGGCTGTATATCGCCGACACGGAGAACAATCGCATCGTCATTCTGGACGAGACGATGCGGCCTGTCACGATAATCGCGGAGCTGACCACCGCCGAGGG
>CAKTXU010000157.1 GCA_934630995.1 uncultured Eubacteriales bacterium | reverse complement strand
CCGAACCGTCGATTTCTGTGGACGTCACGGCGTCCCCCAGGGTCACGGAGCCAACCTTCACCGAAAAGACATGCTGGGGCGCGGCTGCCGAGGACGTGTCGTCGAACCAAAAGAGCTTCCCGGTAATGGCTGCATAATAAAGGCCCTGCACCTCCGTGATGGTGCTGCCCGTCCATCCGTCGATGACGGGATAGACCACCCCGCCCGCCGTCGCGTCCACGGCCGACATCGATTTTGTGGCCGGGGCGTTCGGAGACAGGACGTCGTCATAGGTCAGGCCGGAGAAGACGGCCCCGTCCACGGAATAGCCAACGATGGAGCCCGCCCACGGATTCAGCAGCGTCCCCGCGAAGGAGGAGGCGCTGACCGTGAGCTTTTGTGTGGTATTGACACCGACCAGCCCACCGATACCGTCCTGAAGAGTACCTGATAGGGAACAGGTGGAGACGCTGCCGGTCACCGTCACGCCAGGCGTGAGAGTTGTTATTGTTTGGTCAGAATTCGTGATTCTCGTTGTGATTACCGCACCGATAAGGCCGCCGAGAGCGCTATCGTTGGTGGCGATATATTCCGTCGCAAGCGTTCCGCTGGCAAAGCAGTCTTTAATATTCGTCACCTTTGCGCTGGCGCTTTTATAGGAATATACACCGCCGACCAGGCCACCAGCATACACCGAACCAGGCTTTGTAACAGAAACCGTTTCCGCAGTGGCATCTCTTCCGTTCACATAATCGTAGCCGGGCATGCAGGAAATACTCTCCACCATTTGAAAATCGACGGCGGCCAGACATTGCTCGATGGTGTTATTGGGCATCCAGCTACCAGGGCTTTCGCCATATCCTACGAGTCCGCCGACCAGCACGGCATTGTCTCCATCCTCTTTGCCAACCCGCGCCCGGATATTGGCCACACAGTTCTTGATAGTGGCCCCCTCGCTCATTTTGCCCGCGATACCGCCTATCATGGGGGCGTAAGAGCCGGTAACAACATAGGTGAAGGAAGTATCCTCCACCACGCAGTTTTCAACGCTCGTAACATGCAGCCATGGAGTGATACCGCCGAACATCATATAGTTATTTCTATCCGCTCCCAGCGCGGTATTGGTCTGGCGCGCATGGAAATTCCGGACGGTGCAGTCCTTAATGGTAGGAATATTGGCGTTGCTTGCATGGTTCGTTCCCACTAGACCGCCAATAAGACCATCCCCTGCGACCATCCAGTCCTCCACCGTACAATTTTGCATTTCGCTGTTGTTGGATTTATTGTTTACGCCGCCTACCATACCGCCGATGGTGACCAGCGTTCCCTTGCGGCTGTAGGATGTAATTTGCTGTATCGTGGCATGGCGGCTCGAACAGTCTTTAAACTTCAACGCGTTTTTGCCACTGGCCCGCCCCAATATCCCCCCTAAAAAGGTGTGGATCGTGCCTGAATTGTTCACTGCTTTTATACGCAGGCTGGTATGACATCCAGTCAAGTTCAGAACATCGGCTGCGTTGGCGCCGTCCGATGTTCCGATAATCCCTCCGAAGCCCCCGCTATCCCCTTCCATGCGTCCAGTTATCAGCAAACGGTATGGGTTGGCGGCACTGCCCACCTGCTCTATCGTCACCGTGGGATCCTTCGCATATCCAACCACGCCGCCCAGCTGGCAAAACGTCTCCGTCGTGTCTTTGGCGCTGCTGTTCTGAAAATGGACGGCGGAGGCGCCGATATTGCGCAGGGTGAGGGAGGAGGCTCCGGCCGAATAGCCGACGAAACCGCCCCCCGCGTAGCCGTTGAGCCAGATGGACAGGGGAACCAGGCCGTTGAGACAGTCAGACAATCCGTCATTCCCCTCGCCAGCAGACATATTCGCCTCCGTGGACAGTCCCGACACGCCGCCGCCCTCGATGACGACCGGCGCGGCGGACACATTGCGCCCCACAAGCCCGCCCGTACCAACCTTGGAAACGGACTTGAGCGTGCCGGAAAACACGGCGTTGCTCATCGTGAAGGACGCCGTACCGGGGATATTCAGGGTACCGATAATTCCGCCGACGGCGGTGGAGGTCTGGGTTCCCTGCACGATGGTTTCTGTGACAGCGGCGGTTAAAGCCGAGTCTCCAGCCGGGACGGCTGTCCCCGTCAGGGCCCCCAGAAGGCCGCCGACGGTGCCGTTGCCCGTCTCCAGCCGGAGGGTGAAATCGGGGACGGTATAGGCGTGGAGCAGCGTCTCCCCGATGGCGTTCTCGCTTCTCTCCCCGATGGCAAGTCCCTGGGAGGAGCATTGCATAATCGCCGCGGCGGGATCGGCGGAAGCCGCCAAAGCGCCCATGAACGCCGCCTTCAGGGAGAAGAGCTGAGTATCCTTGAGCTGCAGCCCCTCCACCCTGGCGTTCGGCCCCAGATAGCCGAACAGGCCCATGACGGCGTTGGTATCCTTCCCGTCCTTGTACGCGCTGAGGTTGTAAATCTTAATGCCCGCGGTTTCCGCGGCGTAAATACGGCCGTTGAAGGGCGTTTCAGCGGTGTTCCCGATGGGAATCCAGCCGGTTCCGGCGAAGCTGGTATCGCAGGGCAAATAGGTGAAGCCGGTCGCAGAGGTCTGATAGAGCATCACGCCGGTGCCGATGAGATCCAGCACCCTTTCCGTCTGCGTTTGCGTACGGGTGGAGCCAATCAGCTTGATATGGCGGCCGGAAAAATCGTTGCCGCCGTTGACGAGGGTTGCCAGATAGGCGAGCTCCAGACCGGTTTCGATGATATACGGCGTCGTCTCCGCCCCCAAAGCCGCGTCCGCGGGATACCCGGCGCTGACATACCGCGCCAGAGTGGGGGTGGTGTACCACGCCGTATTGTCCGAAGCCGTGGCGCTGGCGTCGATGGGCAGCAGCCGATCCTCCTTGGCCAGGACGGTGTAGCTATAGCTGGCGGCGGCGCTCCCGCCCAGCGGAGGCAGATAGAGCCCGAACAGATTCAGGCAGAGCGCCAGGCAGAGAACGGCGGACAGGGCACGCTTCCCTGTTTTCCTATCCGGCAGCCTCGGCATAAAACTTTTCATCGGTTCACCGTTTTCCTTTCGGACCCTTCGGTCCAATCCGCGGAAGGATGTCCTCCGGGGAGGATGTCGTGTTTTTCCGGCGTCAGTCGGAGGAGGATACAGACGGCGCGGCGTCGAGCTCAAGCTCCACCCGCCCGGTCATACCCGCCCCCTGATAATACGCGCAGGCGTCCTTGTCAAAATAAATATCGAAAATGAAGCGGTTTCCGGCCGAAGAAAAGGGGAAACGGACGCCGGTCAGAACACCGCCGCTTTCAACGGCCGCGTCACGAAAGCACAGCAGTGAGGCGCTGCCCAAGTCGGTAAAAGTGGTCAGGAGGGAATCGGCGGCAGCCTGCTCCCGAAAGTGCAGAAAATCCAGCAGCGCGGCGCCGCCGGCTCCATGATCTCCGGCGGGACCGGCGTGCTGTTTGCGATGCAGACGTCGATGACGCCGGGGCCGGCATGCTCCAGATAGCGATCCGCCCGGTTGGGCACAGCCTCGCTGAAATCGATGTCCTGCACCTGTGTCCACCCATATACCCTGCCGCCGATGACGACGGTGTTCTCCCCCTCCGCCGCCTGCTCGGTCAGCCTGTACAGGGTGAAGGGGATGTAGGGAATCTTTGCGCCGAGAACCGGGCCGCCCGAGCCGGCGGCCCGGTTCATGGTAAACCAGGCCAGCGTGATACCGCAAAGCAGAAAAAGACTCAGCAGGAGAAGTATAATACTTCTCCCTAGTTCTCCATTCTCTGCGTTTTTTTCACGCCTCTTCTTCAAAGCCGCGCCTCTCTTCCGCCCGATATGCCGGCGGTGTATATTCATATATTTACATTGACTATAACACCACGGCGGGGAGAAGTCAATGTAAGGGAAAGCCATTCAACGGCTGAAAGCGCAATACCGCATTGCTGCCGCATGTATTTCCCTCTGTTCTCCACATCCGGTCCCGGCTTTTCCAAGCAAATCCAGTATTTCCAAAAAAAGAGCTTTGCAAAAGTATACAGTATACGCGCCATAGCATACACACACGATGTCAAAAGGGATGATGCATCATTATAAAACGATGCGTCACCCCTTACGGTTTTCTTGGGCCCGTCACCCGGTCCGAAGGGCGTCGCCCACATCCTCCTTGAGGCCGCGCCAGGCATCCTCGTGGCGGACATAATACCGGGGACATTCCTTGCCGATGACGTCATAGTGGCGTATGAGGTTCCCCTCGTCGAGCCGATAGCGCCGGCACAGCCAGGCGCAGAGCTTGATCACCGCCGCATAGGTGGTGTCGCTGAACTTTCCGTCGTCATCGGGATGGCAAACCTCGATGGAAACGGTATCCGCATTCCGTTCATTGGTGGCGGAGGAGCGCTCGTCCAGAGGGATGCACTGGATGATTTCGCCCTCAAGCCCCACTACGAAATGGGCGTTGACCTCCACCCCGGGATTGTTGAAATAATTCCGGTTCTGCTGGGCGCTGGTTCCCGGATTGCCCACATAATGGATGGCGATATCGCGGACCTTGTCCAGTCTGAGGCCGGAACGGGAGGTGCCTCCCTCATCCAGGAATTGCTGGGATATCCAGTCCGGCACCGGCTGAGAGGCGCTGCCGGAGGCATCCCCCTGTGGAGAAATAGCTCTATAGATGCTCCATATCACCGTGGCGCAGAGGAAAATCAGCAGCAGGGAAAACAGGGATACCACCGCGATGAGCCGGCGGCGGCGCCTGTATTCCAAGCGGCGGCGCCTCTGCCGGCGGCGCATTTTCGACTCGGCGGACAGGACGCCGGTTTCCGGCTCCCGTCCATCGGGCCGCGTGTCCGGATAAGCGGCATAGGCCTCGTCCGCGCTTTTCTGTTCCATCGTATCCCGTTCGTCCCGCACTAAACCCACCCCTTTTCATTACCCTCTATGATAGCATGTCCTGCCCGCAAATGTTTGAAAAGGTGAAAAATTTCTCCTTAAAAACTTCTTAACCTCCGAATGGCGCAAGGGGTGTATGGCCGGCGCCATACACCCCTATAAACGGGTATATACGATAAGGAATATCCGCCGCAGACGTATCGATACCGGGACGCGTTTGTCCCCCGGATTAGCCGCATCAATCGCGGGAACCGCCGGGCTCCAGCTCCCTGAACCCATACACGCGGCTGTACTCCTTGGTTTCTGGATCCTTCACCACCTCGGAGCGGTTGCGGTAGAGCAGTCGGACAATGGCGTAAACGTCAATCCAGATTTCATTGTCGCTTTCCTTCTGGGATTCGTCAAATATCAGCTGCATGCCGAAATGGAGATGGGGCTGCTTGATATTGTTTACGTTTTCCTTGGTGCTGTAGCCGGTATGCCCAA
>CAKTXU010000156.1 GCA_934630995.1 uncultured Eubacteriales bacterium | reverse complement strand
GCGTTGCAAAATCTTGCATTTTGCAACGCACCCTTCCCTTTATCAATGGTAATCAACAACCAATTTTCCTGCGTCCCATTCACCGGATCACCTTCGCGCCGGATAGCCGGTCACCGGATTCAGTTCATGCTGCCTCTTTTCAACCACCAGCTTGCGAAAGGCGGCGGGAGGTATACCGAGTTCCCGGACGAAAAGCCTGGAGAAATGCTCGGTGGTGGCAAAACCGCATTGGGAGGCGATATCTTTGAGGGGGACATCCGTGAAACGCAGCTGCTTCTCCGCCATTTTCACCCGGTAATACTGCAGATAATCCATGACGGTCCGGCCGGTTTCCGCCTTGAAATTTTTTGTCAGGGTGGTGTGGTTGGTTCCGGTGGAGGACAGAATATCCCCGAAAGCTATCTTCTCCATATAATGGCACTCGATGTAATACATCGCCTTGCGGACAAACGGACACTGGATTTCACGAATCCTGTCCCCTTCTGTGGTCAGTTTCCCCGTCAGCATCAGACGGTAATGGCTTTCCAGCACCATCACAATATCCATAAATCCAGCCCGGGCGCGGCAGGACCAGTAGCCGTCCGGCTGTTCGCTGAGCTGAGTATGCATCTCGTTAAAGGCGTGGAGGATTCGAGGGAGATAGTCGTCTATAATGGGGATCATAAAGCGATGATCGAGAAAGGGGCGCATGAGGAACAGATCATGGGTGCTGGCCAAATCGTGAAAATGGCTGTCCCGGATAAAGGGAAATGTCATATTCACATTTAAAAAGGTCGGATGAAAATAGATCGCCCGCGCATGTAGCTTTCGCTTGCGCAGGAGTACCGGCTGATATTCCTCGCTGAAGGCGACGAAGCAAGGGGCTACCGCGTTTATCTCCTGCTCCCCAAACTGAAAGACGGCGGTGCCGCCCGTGAGGATCAGCAGCAGAAACGCCCGTCCCTCCGTATGCATTTCCCGGCAATTCTCATTGGGCACACAGTGCACGGGCGCCACATGAAAAACGCCCTCAAACTTTCCCAAGGTATAATAATCCATAGTGCTTCCTTTCCAAGCGTTGTAAGGCCAGTATACCCTCCGCCCCTTCAAGAAGCAAGTGTAATTGCACAGAAGATATAAACAATTGCCGGACAGACAGGCATCGGCCGACAATCCCGGCCGATGCCTGTCTGCTTCCTATTGTATCGCCGTTACTTGACCGAAGCCTTTTTCTCCAACAGCCAGCGGGTTAAAAGCAGCAGTCCCACGGCCGCAGCCAAATCCACAAACGCACTGCCCATGCCGAAGGCTACCTCTCTCGCGGCAACGGAACCGTTCATCTGTCCCCCCATCTGCAGCATGGAGCCTAGGGTGGTTTCAAAAACCAGGGAGGCGCCCGCGTCCGAAAAGCGCAGCCCCATCGGAATGAGCAGGAGACCTGCCAGTTCCAATACGCCGATAATCATATTCAACGCGATATAAAACAGGACGGCAAAGACCACATTGTTTTTCATGAACTGCCGCGTATTGGCCAGAGTGATAGAGGCGAAAATCGAGGCGACCATGGTTCCCAGCTGGATGAGGAATAAAACCAGCATGTAAACCGTCATCGCCATATAACCGCTGTCGGCAAAGCTTTTTAAAATCGACTCCAAGATGCCGGGATCCACCAGAAGGAACACACACAATATCGACAGAAGCAGTCCGATAATGCCCGCCAGAAGCATCAAATAAGCGGTAATGGCTTTGGAGGCCAGCAGCGCCCCCTTCCCCACCGGCAATGCCTGATACAGATAGCCCTCCGCGCCGAAGAGGCCTTTGGCATACCGCATCACCACAAACACAATCGCCAGAATGATCATGGCGATACCGACAAGAACCATCGCCACCACCATGGACATCATCAGCTGCTGCACCTCCAGCGCCTTAAAGAGCAGTCCGAAGAGGAAAAGCCCCGCCAAGCCCGCATAAAGCAAGCCGAGTATGCCGAAGCCGGCGCGCAGATCGTATTTCAACAATTTTCTCAGCATCTGAATACCTCCCGAAAATACGCGTCCAGTGACTTGCCGGTCTTTTCCCGCAGAGCGTCGGCACTGTCCACCGCCAGAAGCTGACCATAGCTGAGCATGACAATATCGTCGAATATACGCTCGACATCGTATATCAGATGGGTGGACAGCAGTACCGTGGCATTGTCGCTGTAGTTGTTCAGTATAATGTCCAGGATGGTGTCCCGGGCGGCCGGATCGATGCCGCTGAGGGGCTCGTCTAGGATATACACCCTGGCGGCCCGGGACATGACCAAGATCAGCTGCAGCTTTTCCTGCATCCCCTTGGACATAGCCTTCAGCCGCATGCGCGGATCCAAGCGAAAGGATGCCATCATATCCCTGGCCTTCAAAATATCAAAATCCTTAAAGAAATCCTGAAACATGTAGAGGGCATCCTCCGCCCGCATCCAGTCGCTGAGATAGGTTTTCTCCGGCAGATAGGAGACAATGGATTTTGTATAAACCCCGGGCGCCTGCCCATCGATAGTCACCGTGCCGGTGTAATCGTTGATAAGACCGGCCAGGATTTTGAACAGTGTGGTTTTTCCGCAGCCGTTGGGTCCAACAACCCCGACGATTCGGCCGCATTCCAGACCGAGGCTCAGATCCTTCAATACCGGACCACGGTCATAGGATTTGTTGAGCTGCCTGACTTCAATCAGCATAATGTCTTTCTTCCTTTCGCAAAAACCGGGACGGTAAATAGATTACCGTCCTCCTCGTCCCCCCATCAGTCGGACGCAGCGTGCATTTCCTGTCTCTCGCTTCCATCACCGGGCGGCTCCGCCAACATGGACAGTACCTCGTTACGCGCATAGCCGAGCTGTCCCATTTCGTGGAGAAAGCGGGTACAGGTGTCCTTGGCCATCCTGGCGCGCAGGGCATCGATGCGGGCGGTATCGGCGGTGATAAACCGTCCGGCTGTCCGCTCGCTGTACAGGAGTTCCTCTCTTTCCAACTCGGACAGCGCCCGCTGCATGGTGTTGGGATTGACGCCGAAGACAGCCGCCAGCTCCCTGACGGAGGGCACCCGCTCACCCGCCCGCCATTCTCCTGTGACGATGCGGCGCCGTATCTGCTCCATTATCTGGAGGTAGATTGGCAGGTTGACGTTAAACTGTTCCTCACCGGGCATGGGCCCTCTCCTTTCTGTGTCGTTGTACTAATGACCTAATACAATAATACACTAATTTTGCTAGTTGTCAAGAGGTAAGGAGAAATATTTTCAACCGCAGACAGCGCTTATCAATCCAATTGCTTGACAAATGTCAAGCCCGCACGGACGACGCCGTCGCCGGTGGTGCACTCGCCTCGTTCGGTCAGAGTATATCCGCATTTCAAATATAAATGCTGCGCCGGAAGGTTGTCCGCCGTGGTGTGAATACCCAGCCGACGAAACCCCTTGTCCCATACATAAGACTCCGCATATCGCACGGCAATGCTCCCTACTCCCCGGCGGCGGGCGGAATCGCTCACCGCCAGCATACTGAGCCAGGGATGCTCTCCGCCGCACAGTCCGTTGATGCGCAGCCATGCGATTGGCCTCTCCCCCTGGGAAATCAAAAAATTCCGTTCATCCGGGTCATCTCCCGCCAGCAGCTTCTTCCATTCGTTCAGAAAAATCTCCCTTCCGTGCAGCGCCTCCCGGCTCACGGCATATATCGCATACACCGCAGCTGCCTGCGCCGGTGCGGCCGGAAAAATTGTATATCGGGCATTGTCCACCGTTTTCTCGTAGATGGGCAGCCGGTTTTCAGGGGAGATTTCCCCCGTGGGACGGAATCCCATCGCCTCCCAAAAAGGGCGTCCGGTGACCGGATCGGCCGTCAGATACATCCTTTCAGCGCCGTGTCCCGCAAACAGGCGCTCGATGCGCCGCGCCATTTGTGTCCCATACCCCTGGCGGCGGTAGGACGGTTCCACATAAAACTCCATGATATACCCATATTCCGGCTTGATAAAGCCCTTGTGCCCCACATGGTCGATTTTTCCATACAGGAACCCCACCGCTGTGCCGTCCAGATATGCGAATTCGAGATGCCGGTCGTGCGGTCCCAGCATGAAGAGCAGTCCGTTCGTAAATTGAGAGAGCAGTTCCTCCCGGGTATGCCGGTTTCTGTGGGCATCCAATTCCGCGGTATACCGACGCATCATCGCCCTAAAGAGTGCAACGTGGTTATCCTTTTCTTTTTGTACCTGTACGAATGCGAGCTTTTTCATTTTTTCAACCCCTTTTTACCTTTCAAACACAAACGAAAAACCGCCCCTGATAAAATCAGGGGCGGACCGCCGCATTCATATAAAATCGAGGGAAGCGGCTTTACCCAACGGCGGACAAAACGACGGCTGATTCTATCAGAGCAATATCTATGACCATTTTGTCCACCTCACTCTCTATTCATATTGCATACAGTATACAACATATCCGGCACGAATGCAAAACAATCTTTTTTAAGCCGCCTCAGCACTCCACTCCGTGAAGGCGGCCAGTCCCTCCCTCACCAGTTCCATGGTGCGCTCATAGGAGGCGGCGGCATTTGCCGGACCATCGGCGCTGTTGTCCGTGTCCATAGTTGCGCTCCACTCCTTTTCCATATCCAGGGGGACTATTTCGAACACATCCCGTCCGTCCTCCTGATACAGATTGACCCAGGTGGGCAGCACCTCCACCCCGGTCACCCGGACCGGACCATCACCGGTGCGGCTGAAGGTGACGCTGAACAGCATCCCGTCCTCGGTATGCCCTGTTTTGATGCTGGCCCGGTAAATCCGCTGGTTGGAGACGGCGTTCCCCATGGAATACAGGCAAACCGTCCGCCTGCCGTCAGCTGCCGTCAGGATTTCCAGCGGCTGCACCACATGAGGATGACCGCCGATGATGACATCCACCCCCATGTCGCAGAGTGCCTGGGCGATGGCCTTCTGCTGGTTGTTGGGGATTAGCTTGTATTCGTTTCCCCAGTGTATATACATCACCGTCGCCAGGGCGCCTTCCTCCTTCATAGCGGCCAGCTGCCCGGCCAGCTCATTGTAAAAGGCATCCAGATTCCGATAGCTGAAGCTGTTCACCAGCGGAACGGCCGCCTCTTCCAGCAGCAGATTCAGGGATGGTCTGCCATCCTCGCGCTGGGCCTCGTAGGTATAATTGATAAGACCTACCGGGATACCGCCCACATCCACAATACGATACCGCTTGTCCTCCGCTGTTTTCCGGGTGCCGGTGCAGGCCATACCCCGCTGTTCCAGCGTCTCCAGTGTCCGGAGGATACCGGCCAGTCCCGAATCGTTCGAATGATTGTTGGCTGTGAGCAGCAGGTCGAAGCCCGCATCCCACGCCGCGTCGACGATGGCATCGGGACAATTGAAGCGGGGAT
>CAKTXU010000155.1 GCA_934630995.1 uncultured Eubacteriales bacterium | reverse complement strand
GCATAATACAAATAGGCCTCCTCGACTGGACAGGCCAGCATTTCCTCCAGGCACAGGGCCTGGGCGCAGAGCTGGAGCTCGTCGGCGTCGTGCGCCTTCGGGCTTCCCCGCTTGTATTCCACCGGCACCGGCCGCCAGGTTCCCTCCCGTCCGGCCAGGGGAACGCCGCCGGGGCAGGCATGAAACTCCACCGCGTCACAGGCGCCGGAGATACCCAGAGCCGGGGAAAAGACGCGCAGACCTCGGGTAATCAGCCGATCGGCGCGCTTTTCCGTGAAAAACTCATCGTGAACCTTCTCGTGCAGGAGTTCTCCCTCTGTGGTCCGCAGATTGTCCGCCCAGGCCTGCTCGATATGAATGAGGGCCCATTGCCGGCGGCAGAAGGCGAAATGCTGGAGACCGGACAGCAGAAGAAACTCCTCTTCCGCATAGGCCATCAGTCCATCTGCAGGCAGGTCACGCCTTCGGGCAGGGCATCCTCCGCCACCGTGACCATATAGTCTCCATACCGGCGGGCCGGCTCTTTATCGGCGGGATCGGTGCGTTCCACTGTGACGGTGTCAAACAGCTTGTAGGACGGGGCGTTGCCCAGTTCGCTGTCGTGCTTGAAGATAATGAGGCGGCGCACGGCCATTTTTCCCCGGGCCGCAGAGTGATCGTGCTCGAACATGTTCAGAATAGCCTCCCACAACAGGGCCAGGTCCTCCTCGGAAAAGCCGGTGGTTTTGCGGGCCAGATTGGCCGAGACGAATCCCTCCGCCCGGTACAGGGCATAGGGAACCACATGCTTGCGGCCCATCTCGGTCCCCTTGCGCTCCGCGTCGGCCTCAGTGGTGATGGAGACGCGGGTGATGGTCAGCTCCTGAGGCACAATGGGCTCGACCGAGCGGGCAAAGCCCAGCTGCACCGGCCCCCGCACCTGGCCGCAGTTCAGCGCCGCCTTGACATAGGTGGTCATCACCGCGCCGAAGGTCCGAATGTCGTAAAATTCGGCACACATGAAATCCCGGATCTTCCGGTCGATGTCCGGATCCTTCTTTTTGGCCTCTTTAATGGTTTTGTCGTCCGTGCCCACCGCGGTATAGCCCTCCGTGTCGCTGCGGTTGAGGGGGACTCCGTCCTTGATGTAAATGCGGTAGCCGGGTATGTCCTCTTTAACGGTTTCCACGTAGTTGCGGATTTTCCGCTTGAGGCACACATCGGTCACCAGGCCATAGCCGGTCTCCGGATCCACCCGGGGCATATTGCCCGCGTCGGGGTCGCCGTTGGGATTGCCATTCTCCACGTCGAACAACATGACAAAATCGTACCGGTTTTTGATGGGCTCAGCCATGATTTATTCCTCCTCGTCTTTTTCAGCTGTTTTCTGTTTGGGTTCATACCGCTTTAAGGTCTGCTGATAATAGCCCAGTTGGAACTCCCCTTGCTCGCCCATGGTCAGATGGGCGGGGAAGGTATCCCCAATGCGGTCCATCAGCGCGGTGATGGCCTTGTCCAGATTGACCGCCTGTCCGGGCTTGTCCCGTCTGACCACCCGCATATGGCTGTTTTGCAGCCGGAGCAGCAGCGGGAATACGGCGGCAGGAGTGGCGCAGGCGGCATTGAAATACCGATCTTTTACAGTGGTGGCCCCGTTGGCGGCCTCCTGAAGCCATTCCAGCATGGCAAAGAGACGGCCCAGCAGATAGGGAACGCTGTTGTTGCCTTCATTGAGTCCCACAGTCAATTCCTCCTTATATTGTTCAGGTCCGTTGTGCAGCAGATACGCCTTGAGAATGGCGGCCCGGCCATAGGTAACCGCCCGCTCGGCTTTTATCCGGAGCATGACGGCATTCATCAGCGCGGCGGGATAGGGAGCGCCGGTGAGAATGGAACGGAGCACGGCCCCGCTGAGCAGAGGCGTGGCAGCCTTGTCCCGGACATTGGGGTTCACCGTTTCCAGCAGCAGCCGGGACAGATACAGCGCACCGTCCTGGATATAAGCGGGCTTGACGATGGCCAGCCGCCGGTAGTGGGCCGCCACCTGCTCCAGGAAAGCGCCGAAGCTGTTTTGCAGAAAGAAGCGGACCGACAGCCGGGCTGCGTTGGGGGCCAGTCCCAGGATATAGAAGCGGGTATCCGCCTCAAGAGGGATGTCCTCCAGCGATACCGGACCGCCGGAGGCGATACTGCGGACGATATGCTCCAGGGTGTTCTGATCCATCCGGGCGGTTCCCTCGGGCGGCATGCCGAAGCCCAGGGCGCATAGGAACTCCTGGTATGTCGGATCCGCATCCTCGGACCAGAAAACCACGGTGGTGTCGCCCACCTTCTGCACATACCGGCGATCGGTCAGCAGGACGTTCAGCGCCGTGCCATAGGCAAAGGCGGTCGCCTCGCTTACCGGGGCATTGTAGCTCTGGCTCTTTTCAAAGGATTCAAAGGCGGGGGCGTTGAAGGATACCAGGGAAGCGCCGCTGGACTGGGCCCCCTGGATTCCCCGGAAGAGGGGATGGATGCGGGCAATCGGACCGGTCTCACCGGTCACCAGACAGCGGCCGGAGACAGCCTCGGGATCCGGCGCCTGACGGTGTGCCTCCCAGGCTGCGCGGACAGCGGGATCGTCCTGTACGAAACCGCCCTGAAACCAGAAAACCAGATTGCCTCCCTTGATAATTTCCTCCCGGCTGGCCTCCACCTCATCGAAGACGGCCTCCGCGTCCCAGCGGGCGAAAAAGGCCAGGACGGCCCGGGCTGCCGGACTGTCGGTTCCGGAGAGGATGGTTTCGTGGAGCGCCCGGCTGGCGGCGAAGCAATCCCGGGTCCGTTCCGGCTTTCCTTTCTCGTCCATTCCCAGAATATAGGAGGAATTGTCGCAGAGAAAATTGGGGGAAATCCCCATCGCGCGGACAACCTGCTCCGGCACCTGGAGGGCGTCGGGGACCTCGACGGTCTTTTTCCCCCGCTGCTCCTCATGGCGCAGGGGCAGCACTCCCGCAATGCGTCCGTCCTCCTCCAGCCGGAGAGCGAAGGATACCTTGGCGGCGCACCAGCCGGGAGGGGAGGCGCGGCCCTGCTTCACCAGGGCGTCATAATAGCGCGTCAGCGCCTCCAGAATCATCGCAGCACCTCCTGACCCGCCACCTCGAGTACGCCGTTGCGCAGGACGGCCCGAAAAAACAGCGGCTGGATATCCCGGGGATTGCTGTAATCCATGTCATACAGCATCAGCCCCAGGTCCCTCTCTTTTCCCTGCAGTTCTTCGGCAACCGGCACCGTCTCCCCTTCAAACAGCCGGAAATGGGCGGGAAATTCCCGGCACCCGAAGCAGGGCTGATGGTAGCACTGCCCCTTCTCCAGACGCCGGCGGACGATATCCTTGCATTTCCCCGGATTGTCGCCGGGAGCAGCCTTGTCCGTCATGTCAAAATGGGCCTCGATGACATAGCGCACATCCCGCAGCACCATGGCCGCCCGCTGCTGGATATCATCGGCGGTGGAGATGTACAGCGGCTTCCTGCCGCCCTCCATCACCTTCCGTACATTGCGGGCCGAGATTTTGGATTTGACCTCGTTGCGGCGGATGTTGGCGAACCGGATGGGCTGACACACGTGGATGCGGTCGATATGCCATTTGAGGCCGGGATGCCAGTAAACGGCTTCAATCAGGCCCCGGGCGGCGCTGGGGGTGATGACGTCGTAGCTGACCCGCTCCACCTTGAGCTCCGGCCGGGAAAACAGGGCATAATCGCCCCATACCTCGGCCTTGATGCCAAATCCCATGCTATCACTCCTTTCCTCAAAATGGTTTTAGACAAAAACGCCTACGCCGGGCTCCATGTCCATGGCCAGGCCGGTTTCCGGGGAGTAGGCGGCGGGATCCGTGAGCAAATACAGGGCTTCGTCCAGCGGCCGGAGTACCTGCGCTTTCAGCAGGGCGTCACGCTGGTTTGGATAGACGCTGACGGTGTAGGGCGCTATCTGCCGCAGCAGCCCCCGGGAACGCTCTCCGTCCGTCAGGCGGGCGATAAGCTTTTCCGCCCTTTTATTCCGGGGAATGACGATGGGGTAGGTGTTATCCTCAATGAGATGGAGGTTCTTTGCTACCGAGGCGAATGGATACAGCTGTGACTGCGGAGGCTTAAAGCCGTCGTCAAAGCGGCGGATCACCTGTTTTTCATCCAGCTGCTCGCCCTTAAGCTGATGAAGCGCGTGAAAATAGGCTTCCACGGCCTCCAGGGAGGCGAGGTCGGCGAATTCGCCGTCCACAGCCTGTTCCAACTGGATGGCTTGCCGGAGCGTCGCCCAATATCTGCCGGTATACTGCTCCTCCGGGTCGAATATGAAGACGGAGCGCTCAACCTCCGGACGCTTTCCCTCCCGGTTGCAGCGGCCCGCCGCCTGGAGAATGGAATCCAGTCCCGCCCGGGCGCGGTAGACGGCGGGAAAATCCAAATCCACCCCGGCCTCCACCAGGCTGGTGGCCGCCACCCGGCAGGGCAGCCCCTTTTTCAGCCGGTATTTTATTTGATAAAGGATGCGTATCCTGTCCCATGGGCACAGTATCGTGGTCAGGTAAAACCGCCCTTCCTCCGGCAGCCCGTCATACAGCGACCGCGCCTGGCGGCGGCTGTTGACGATGCACAGCGCCTGCCGATGACCGGCCAGCCGGGCCGCCAGCCCTTCATCGTCAACCCGGCCCAGGGTACGCAGGGCGGTGCGGCGGAAGGTGGCGTACATCCCGGCGGGATCCGGGCAAAGCTCCTGAGCGGGCATATCCGCCGGGAAATAGGGCTGTAGAGCGGGCTGGGTGGCGGTGCAAAGCACCGCCGTACAGCCGTAATTGCGTATAAGCTCCGCCACGGCCCGGACGCAGGGGAGAAGATAGGGGAGGGGAAGCATCTGGGCCTCATCGAAAACCAGCACGCTTCCCGCGATATTGTGCAGCTTGCGGCAGCGGGAGGTTTTGGAGGCGAACAGGGATTCGAAGAACTGGACGGTGGTGGTGACAATCAGAGGCGCATCCCAGTTTTCGGTGGATAGCCGCTTGCGCACCTGCTCCGTTGAGGGCTTGCCCTCGTCGCTGTCATAGGAGACGTTGGCGTGATGCTCCAGTACGTTCCCGTCTCCGACGATGCGGCGGAAAACCGCTGCGTTCTGATCGATGATACTGGTGTAGGGAACCACATAGATAACCCGTGGCATCTGGTGCTCCACAGCGTGGGTCAGAGCAAAGGCCAGGGAGGATACGGTCTTGCCACCGCCGGTGGGCACCGTCAGGGTGTACAGCCCCTTGGGCCGTTTCCCCGCGTCGAGACAGGCCCGCAGAATAGCGCAGCGTTTTTCGTTGAGGCTCCCTTCTTCCGGATTCCCCCAGGGACGTATGTATTCCTTCAGCCGGGAGAGCAACGCGGCGGGATCGTCATAACCGCCCCGCCTCACCGCGCTGGTTTG
>CAKTXU010000154.1 GCA_934630995.1 uncultured Eubacteriales bacterium | reverse complement strand
CTTCCCGCAGACGCTCCCCCTCCTGCTCACGCATAGCGATAAAACGGTTGAGCGCCTCGTCCAGAATCATCCTGACCGCATCCCATATGGCGTTCTCGTCTTCTGCGGCTTTCCGGACGGTCAGAATATCCGGATACCGCGTCAGCGCCGTCACACCGATGTCATCGCGCAGAGAAAAACGTTCCGACAGCTCACGCAGCGCTCTGAGATATCCTTCAGCCAGAGCATAATTCACGGTTACCTCGCTGCCCGGAGCGTCCACCGTGTCGATGGAGACATAAACATCCACCTTGCCGCGGGCTATCCGTCCCTGCAGATAAGCCTTGATTTTATCGTCCAGAAAGCCATAGGTTCTCGGCAGACGGGACGAATACTCATAATACCGGTGGTTAACCGATTTCAGCTCCACCGTGATATCCATGCCGTCCACCGTCGTCTGACTGCGGCCGTAGCCGGTCATACTTCTAACCATGCCGCACCTCTTTTCTTTCCCTTACCCTATATTTTAACAGTTTTGACCGTTCTCTGTCAACAAATCAGGCTCACAATATAAACGAAAGCCCCGTTTCGGGGCTTTCGTGCGCTGTCGGTTCAGACGGGATGAACCTTCTCCTCTTCGTTGAGATGCTTCCCATCAATATGATATTTCTTATTGCGCCGTTTTTCGAAAAATTTAACCGCTACCTGGCCGAACTGGGCATAGGTGAGGACATCCTCCTCCTGCTCATACCACTCGGCCACCTCGGCGCGCATCTTTTCCAGCTCAGGCTCCAGCAGATCGGCGGGACGGCAGGTGATGGGTTCCTCGTCGCCAATGATTTTATGGACGAACGCGGGCTTGATCGGCACGGGCGTAGAGCCGTACTCGCCCCTGACCAAACCCTTGAACTCCTTGGTAACCATCTTGTAGCGCTCGCCGCCGATGACGTTGAAAACAGCCTGCGTGCCGACAATCTGAGACGACGGAGTGACCAGAGGTGGGAAACCGGCGTCCTCACGGACACGCGGCACCTCCTGCAGCACCTCTTCCAGCTTATCCTCCTTACCCGCCTGCTTGAGCTGGCTGACCAGGTTGGAGAGCATACCGCCGGGGACCTGATAGATCAGGGCATTGGTATCGACCTCCAGCATCTTCGGGTTGAGAAGACCGCTGTCCATATATTTTTTGCGCAAGGTCTTAAAGTGCTTGCTCACCTCACTGAGCTTAACCAAATCCAAACCGGTGTCGTAGGGAGTGCCCTGCAGGGCGGCGACCATGGACTCAGTGGCCGGATGGGAGGTGCCCATTGCCAGCGGAGACAAAGCCGTGTCGATGACATCGGCGCCAGCCTCTATCGCTTTGAGCATCACCATGTCGGAAATGCCCGCCGTAAAGTGGGAATGCACCTGCACGGGGATTTTGATGGTTTCCTTCAAAGCCTTTACCAGCTCATAGGTTTCATAGGGCACCAGCAGTCCGGCCATGTCCTTCAGACAGATGGAATCGGCGCCGGTTTCCTCCAGAGCCTTCGCGTATTTGACGAAATACGCAATATTGTGTACCGGGCTGGTGGTATATGAAATAGCGACCTGTACATGGGCGCCGGCTTCCTTCCTCGCCGCCTTGATGGAGGTTTCCAGATTGCGAATATCGTTCAGCGCATCGAAGATCCGGATGACATCAATGCCGTTGGCTACCGATTTCTGCACGAAATACTCGACCAAATCGTCCGCGTAATGCCGGTATCCCAGCATGTTCTGCCCACGGAACAGCATCTGGAGCTTGGTTTTGGGCATGTGCTTACGCAGGATGCGCAGACGTTCCCACGGATCCTCATCCAGAAAGCGCAGGCAGGCGTCGAAGGTGGCGCCGCCCCAGCATTCCAGCGAATGAAATCCGATGTCGTCCAGCTGCTCCAGCGCGGGCAGCATTTCCTCCGTCGTCATACGGGTGGCGATGAGGGATTGATGCGCGTCGCGCAATATGGTCTCAGTTATGCCGACTTTCGCCATAGTTTCATCAGTCCTTCCTAAGCATAAGGGGGCGGCTTACTGAAGCGAAATCAGCAGCTTGCCGGAGTCGACGCTGTCGCCTTTGTTGACATGAACGCCGGCAACAACAGCGTCGCGGGGTGACATAATTTCGTTTTCCATCTTCATAGCCTCGAGAATCAGCAGGACCTGTCCCTTGGTCACCGAATCGCCGGCCTTGACCTGCACGCTCATCACTGTGCCGGGCATAGGCGCATTGATGGTTTCCGAGCCCTCCACGGGCGCGGCAGCCGCCTTAGGGGCTTCCGCAGGGGCGGGCGCGGCCGGAACAGCCGGAGCCGCCGGGGCGGCGACGGGAGCGGGTGGCGCTACAGGTGCCGAAACAGAAGCAGCGGAAGCACCGATCTCCTCCACCTGAACGTCATAAGGCGTGCCGTTGACTGTAATATGAAATTTTTTCATAGTGATACCTCCATGCCGCGGTGCGGCAATTTCGTTCTTCGTTTTTTAGAGTTGAATATTGGAATGCTTCTTGGGCAGACGGGCAATGCGTTTGCCGGAAAGCATTTCCAGCATGGCCATCAGCCGCGCCTTGGTCTCCTGCGGCGCTATCACGTCGGTAATAAACCCGTCAGCTGCTGCCTTCAGCGGGGAACCCTCGGTTTCAGCATATTCCTCAGCCAGAGCGTCCCGTTCCACGGACGGATTCTTCATCTCCTCCAGTCGATCTCTCCAAAGAATATGAATCGCCGTTTCGGGTGCCACCGGGGAAATCACGGCGCAGGGCCAGGCGAGAACCGCGTCGGCCCCTGCTGTCTTCCCTGCTGCGGCGATGTATACCGGACCGTAAGCGCGGCCCACAATGACCGTCAGTTTGGCGGTTGTCGCTTCGGCGTAAGCATGGGAGAGTTTGGCGGCTCCTTTTAATCCCTTAAAACCGGCAGCATCGACAAAGGTCACCACCGGCAGCGAAAAGCTATCGCAAAGACGGAGAAACCGCGCCACCCTGGAGGCCGCGCAATCGCAGACGGCATCACCGGATAGGGTCACCATGCCGCATGCGACGCCGCCGAGGCGGGCCAGAACTGTCTGACAGGCTGCATCGGGCTTCAAGGAGAACACCGTTCCATCGTCGGCCAACGCCTCTATCACGCCATCAATGGAATCACAGGCGGCCATGGCGGCACCGTTAAATTCATAGACGGGTACGGAGGAAAGATTATTGGAGGGCAGCAGTGCCAGCAGCTCCCGTGCCTTTTCCACCGCGTCGAATACGTCCCCGGCCGGGACCGCAGCCGTGTCCTTTTCATCGCCGGAATTTAGATAAAAATCCGCGTCCTTGACGGCGATTACGATATCGGCATTGGAGGCGATCAGCGCCGAGGAACCAACGCAGGCACCGGCCACAACGGCGATTTGCGGAACCACGCCGGACAGAGTGTTGGAAACCGTCAGAATTTCAGCAATCGCATCCATCGCGTCGATACCGTCGGTTAGGCGGGCGCCGTCGCTGTCGAAGATGCCGACGACAGGCGCGCCGTTTTGTGCGGCCAGCTCATAAATCCGACGAATCTTCGCCGCCTGAGCCCGGCTCGCGCATCCGGAGCAGACAGCCTTGTCCTGGGAAAACGCATAGGCCGGTGTCCCATTGACCAGTCCGAAACCGGCCACCGCTTCCGCCGGGTTGTCCCCGTCGCGTGCGAGACGATCCAATTCCACAAAAGTGCCGTCGTCAAAAAGCTGATTAAGACGCTCGCGACCCTCGGACTTTTCCAAAGCCGCCACCGCCTCATTCAGCTTTTTAAGCTGATTCTCCATGCTCATCACGATAACCTCCATACGCTTAACAATCGCTGCGGCTTTGCCTGATACGAACTCTCCGGGCGGAGTCTGATGAATAAAGAGCTGGCCGAAACAATCCACATCGGCCGCTCACCGTCGTCCACCATTTCATGAGAGAACCGTATTTCCGCAGAGCAAACGGAGCGGGCTGAAAAGCCTTCTCGTTCTATTGCGCAAATTAGATTCATTATAGTACATTATTAAAAAAATAACAACCCGTTTTCCGCAGAAGAGAACCAAAAAAAGGGGATTTGTGCATTTTCCCCAAACATGGGCTTTTCATGCCAAATCCCCTTTTGTTAAGTGCTATTCCTATTTATTGTTTCCATGACAGGGCCGGGAAAAGAATTCTAAAATAGACAGGATATAGCGCCCGTCCATACACACAAAACCCAGAGCCTGCAGCAGCGGGGCAACGTCTTCCTCTTCACAATAGGCGTATTTAGCGCCTCGCAATTCAGCAGCATGCAGTACAGCGCGCACCAGAGCTTCACCGAAAACAGGCGACGGCGCGTCAAGATAAAGCAGCTTGGCGGACTCTCCTTCCACACAATAGCCTATTTGCCCCAACGTTTTTCCGCCGTCCTTAAGCAATAGATACTCGGCTTCTGGAGGGAGCCCGCCCATATCCATCTCTTTATCTGCCGCGAGAATGGTTATCACGCCGTTCACTCTTTCCGTGCTTGATATAGGCCGCCGCCACCTTGTCTGGCACCTGGGCCTCCATCAGCAGAGTCTTAACCTCTGCCGGCTCCAGATGCCGCCATTTTCCCGGCGCCAGCATTCCAAGCTTGACACTCCCTACCGCCATTCGCTTTAGCCGGATAACCTCCAGCCCCAGAGCCTCGCACATGCGGCGGATCTGCCGGTTTCGGCCCTCATAAAGAACGATCTGCACCACGGTACGCTCCGGCTCTCTGACCAAAACGCTCAGTTCTGCCGGCGCTGTCCGCCGACCGTCGAGAAGAATCCCCTCCTCGAAACGGACAATTTGCTCATCGGTAATCGCCTGACGCAGCGTAACCCGATAGAATTTCGGGACATGGGCCGCCGGATGCATCATCGCATTGGCAAAATCACCATCGTTGGTCAGGAGAAGAAGGCCCTCCGAATCCCTGTCCAGCCGGCCCACGGGAAAGACCCGTGCGCCTGCGTCCGCCACCAGATCAGCCACACACCGTCTGCCATGCTCGTCGTTGAGGGTGGTAACCACCCCCCTCGGCTTATAAAGCATCAGATAAAGCCGCATCTCGGCTGCCGCAATGCGTTTTCCTGCCACAGTTACGATATCCCGGTGGGAATCGACCTTATCCCCCAAATGGGCTGTCCGGCCATTGACCTTGACCTTTCCCTCCGCAATTAATTCCTCCGCCTTCCGCCGGGATGCCACCCCTCGTTCGGCTAACAGCTTCTGAAGCCTCATCTCCGCCATTGCGCCACCATGCCTTCCTTAAACATCCCTAAAATATAACTGATAGTTCCAACAAATCACAATCGGAAGAAAGCCGTCAAAAGCTCCCGCAGGAACCGGCTCATCCGTCCGCCGAAGTCCGCCGTGGGCCGTTCGTCCACCTTATACGCCGTCTTAATCGGCACGCTTCCCAGCTCCCGGCCCTCCAACAG